>DASQAZ010000077.1:0-2100 GCA_035635475.1 Bacteroidota bacterium
GATTCAAATTCTCCGATCAGGTCTGACGCTCGCGGTGAATTCGTGTTTAAAGACGTGGCGACGGGCCGTTATCGCCTGTTGGCTATTAGTCCGCAGTACTCGCGACAAGAGTATCGTGGGACTCTCGACGTGATCGCCGGAAAGCCCATCACTGACGTGACTTTCCGTCTCACACCTGCTGCTGCGGTCACCGGTCGAGTGATTTCTGTGGATGGAGATCCCCTGGAGGGCATGGAAGTCCTGGTGGCGCGCCCGGTTTATGACGAGAACGGACAAAAGAATCTGCAAGCCGCGTCGAGCACACGGACCGACGATCGCGGGATATACCGCCTGTTCTCGATCCCGTCGGGACGCTACTACCTCATAGTCCGCTCGCCGATGACGCCGGATCCTGCAAACCTCCGGGCAGGAATAGACACTTCCGACAGCCGCGCAAAATACGTTGGCATCTACTATCCTCGAGCGACAGATGCGCGTGACGCTTCAACGATCGAAATCAAGCCGGGTGAAGAACTGCCAGGTTTGGATTTCATCCTCTTCCATCAAGGCACTTATCGCATTCGCGGCCAACTGATAGACGGCACTACCGGGCGACCTCCTGGCCGCGGTACTGTTCTTCTCGGCATTATTCCGCGTCAACCTGTAGCGCTTACCGGTTTCGGCGGATCCGCTTTACCTTACAAACAGGATGGAACGTTCGAACTGACGAATGTGCCACCCGGTGAGTATTGGGTCACTGCACGGATACCTGTGCCCATGTCGTTGGTAAAGCCGGGCGAGCCTTTGCCGCCGGTGCCGGTGGCCCGTGCTCCGGTAGACATCAACTATCGGGACGTCGACAATATCGTCCTCACGTTCGCGCCGTTTGTTTCGGTTAAGGGTCGCCTCAGTGTCGATGGTCAACCCCCGTCCACATTGCCCGGGCTCGATTCTATCCGCATCGCGCTTGTGCCACCCCGCGCCGGAACGGCGAACATTGGAGGCATTCCAGGCATACACACACCGATACAACCAGACGGTACCTTCACCTATCCGAGCTTGATCCCCGATGTCTATCGTGTGACCATCGGAGGACTTCCCCCCGATGCTTTCGTGAAACAAGCCCGCCACGGCAATGTCGATGTGCTAAACAATTCAATGAAAATATCCGGCTCCGATTCAGATCCCATAAATGTTCTGATCAGCCTTAAAGGCGGTCGCATTGATGGCACAGTCGTCGATGAAAGAGGAAAGCCAGTAGCGAACATCACAGCCGTGCTTGTTCCAGACAAACTGCGTCATCGGACGGATCTGTACAAAACTGCGACCACCGAGGCTAACGGTCATTTCACAATACGGGGGATTACGCCGGGAGAATACAGCGTAGTGGCGCAAGCGAAATTAGAACCATATGCGTATTTCGATCCGGATTTTCTCAAACAGTTTGAGAAACAAAGCGAACTGGTGCGAATCTCGGAGTCATCGAAAGCAGTGGTCAATGTGAAAGCGACCGTCCGCTGAGATCTACCAATACGGTTGCTGTTGAACCATCGACCCGGCTATCGTTGTCTATTGCACATGTTCCCGATTCTTTGGCTGGCACTCTTGCTCGCAGGATTGCAGGTGCGGCCGGCGCCGCGCCCGGATGCCGCTCCCTCGCGACCGTCTGTTCAAGGCGTGGTGGTTCGAGCCGGTGCAACCGCAGCACCTCAGCAACTGGCGGACGCTCGGGTTGAACTGAAACCCGGCAACCTTTCTGTATTCACAGGCGCAGACGGCGCCTTCACTTTCCGAAACCTGGCGCCAGGCCGGTACACCATCTCCGTCACGCACGACGGATTCGTTCCGCAAGAAGACCGCCGGCGCGGACTCACTGTATCGGGACTGAGCGTCACACTTGCTGCCGATCAGACTTTGAAGGACATCGTGCTGCCGATGATATCTGCGCCGGTCATTATAGGAACAGTCTTCGATCCCCCGGGAGAGCCGTTGGCCGCAGCGCTGGTGCGGGCATACCTGCGCCAGTACACTCCTTACGGGACGCAGCACAAAATCGTAAGAACGGGAATGACCAATGACATGGGAGAGTTCCGATTGTTCGGCCTGAATTTTGGCGAGTAC
>DASQAZ010000078.1:0-54296 GCA_035635475.1 Bacteroidota bacterium
ATGATATTCTTAATCAAAGCAAGATTCTCCTGGTCAAGCTGGCCCAAGGACTTATGGGCGAAGAAAACTCAACGCTCCTCGGAACTATGGTGGTTTCCAAGCTCCACCAAGGAGCCATGGCAAGGCAATCGATGCGGGCCAGTGACAGAGCGCCCTTCTTTCTGTACATCGATGAATTCCAGAACTTTATCACGCCCTCACTCGCGGGGGTGTTGAGCGGTACTCGCAAGTACGGCGTGGGTCTCATTTTGGCCCACCAGGAATTACGGCAAATCTTCAACCAAGATACCGGCGTCGCAAACTCCGTTATTTCCAACCCCGGTACGAGGATCTGTTTCCGGTTGGGTGACTTCGATGCGCAAAAGCTGCAAGATGGTCTCGCACACTTCAACTCACAAGACCTTCAGAACCTGGGACTTGGCGAAGCGATCGCTCGAGTCGAAAAATCAGATGACGACTTTAACCTGAAAATCTTTCCCCCACGAACCGTTAATCCTGAAACTGGCAAATCACGAAGGAAGAAACTGATCGAGCTTTCCCACGAGGGTTATAATCCTGGAACAACAGAAACTGGTCAACCGACGGGCAAGGAAAAAACGGAGCCTCCATACGAAGACGAAACACCCCTACCAGTTAGAACCGAAGAAAGAAACGACCGAGGGATATCACCTTCGACTAAACAAGAGACGACACTCGAAGCTATACAGCCTGTAGATTTGCCAGTGGCGACTGAAGACAGGACACTCTCCCAGCATAGGTATTTGCAGGCGCTCATCAAGCGTATGGCGGAAGATCGCGGATTTCGGGCAGTCATTGAAGAGCCGACCCCCGACGGTTTGGGTAGGATCGATGTTGGCCTCGAACAGAATGGCCAGAAGATCGCCTGTGAAGTCTCGGTCACGACAGACGAGGAACAAGAATTTCACAATATCGGGAAATGCCTCTCGGCCGGCTACGACAAGGTCATCGTTTGCGCGTCTGACGGGAAAAAATTAAGTAAGATTAAAGCGTACGCCTCCCAGAAACTTGGTAGCAAAGATCAAGAAAAGATATCGTACTTTGAACCCGAAGCCCTCTTTGTTTATCTTGATGAGCAAGCGGCACAAGAGACCGTAAAGGAAGAGCGAGTGAAGGGATACAGGGTGAAGGTCCAGTATCAATCGATTAACGAATCTGAACGAATTAAGAAACGCGAATCGGTAGCCCGAGTTGTGCTTCAATCAATGCGTAAGTTCAAGGGAGATCATTAAGAAAATCAGATGGATTCATTGTTTCCGTTGCCCCCGATGCAGCGACACCTCCTGCCTACCGGCCAAATTTCTTCATGCTGAACCAATCTGTACGCCCTCAAAGTTTGAAATCCTTCATTAGGCGTCCTCACCGAGCACAGGTGTGACGAGTGTTCGCGACAATGGGCGTATGAAGCTCTGAAGAAGGAGTCGATCATTTTCGTCACAGTACACTGATCACCAACCCGTGGCAAGAACAAGTCATGAGCGTCTTTGAAGATCATCCGATAATTGTGCACGAGACTTGATTACGTCAGAGATTTGGCTTTTTCCTTCTGACCGTCTGACACTTGCGTGCTATCTCTTCTGGGGTTTCATTCGACATTCTCGCTATTCCCTGTCGCACGACCTTTAATATGGTCGTTGGGTCCTTTCCCAATTTTCTTGCGACAATTGTCCAGATCGAGCGTCGGTCAAATTGTACGCCCTTCATTTTTTGCAGGCGCACGCCTTCCAACTTCATGATGTACCGAAATTCCGTCGGGGTAAGCTGTGCCCTACCCTTTATTGCAATGTTCCGGATTAGCGTGGTCTGTTTTTCCTCATCCATCGTCACCGACGATTCCTCTTCCACCGATGGATCCGATACATCTTCTAGGGGCTGAGCCGATATATCTTCCAGCGATGTATCCGACACATCGAAAGCTGGGGTATCCTTTGAGTGAGGCATATCACAAAAGAGGATTTCTGAAGTCCAATAGGTGTAAGCTCGGGCCATAGCGCGCTCCTTCCGCTTGGGTTGTTTTGTGCCAGGCCAACTCCACCCACCGTGCGCCCTTGCTTACCCGTGTTACCTATTTTTAATCAGAGGGGGGCTTGCATGTTTCAATCCCCCGTTGTACATTGAAACCGTAAAAGAACAAGGGCTGCACATTAAGAACAACGCTAGCTGATTGCCTTCTCTTAGCGGGGATGACAATTATAGCTCGTTGGATGTGATAGCCTGACAAAGCCCAGTGCTGATAACACTGGGCTTGCTTTTGGATCTAGTGAGTTATCAATTCGATCATGCCATGTTTGATACCAATTGTCAAGTCACTCGGCGCTGATTTAAAACCCGGGAAAACAAAAAAGGAGTACACATGAGCATTACCACCGCTGCTCACCGTACTCCTCTCACTTTTTTGGCCCCGATTTTTTCTAGCTTCCGGGTTTCGGGATAATACTACTTCCCAGAAGCTAGGATATGTGGAGTAAGTAGCTATCGCTCATCATCTTCTTCCTCCTGTCGAATGGTACAAAAAAACTGACCCAGTGTCAATACCCCACAAGAAAAAATTACGTTATCACCGTGTTGTAACACCCAGCACACTATGAGCACGCGAAAGGTGCGCTTCTTTCCACTTCTCCAAGGCGTGCCGGAAAGCATCTCCCAAATAGCGCACGTTAAAATACGGGATGATTTCCGCCCAGGGAAGCGCTTTTTGCATTTCTCTCATGCGCTCCTCGAATAGCTCGTACGGCGCTTTATCACCCTTAGCGGGGAGCAACACCACCACCAATGCCGTCGGTGTCTCCGGCGCAACCGTCGGCAAAAGTTGTGGCTCGCATTTTTCGCGCTTTCCATCGGTTAGCTCAAGTGCAAGTTGCAACCGATGTGCTCCCGCCCTGGCGATGCGTGCATGTAGTCCATTGAAGTCGGTGCAGGGAGGTTCTTTATGGTCCGGCGGAGGAAGTAGTTCTTTTTCGTGGATTTCATGGAGAATCTCATTTAGGCCCGCCGAATACAACTGCCTGATTTTTTCCAGGGCTTGCGTCTTTTGAGCTTGACGATACTTGTCAATCTGATGCTTCATCACCTCGATTATTTCGTCGTCAGGGATTTGGATCGTCGTATCGACACCTTCCTGCCATTTGACTTCACGCGAAAACGTTTCCTGGGCAGACCAGCCGTCTGAATCCCACGGGCAGATGGCAATCCTGATAACTCCCCAATCGGCACACACGCCCGGTATTACGGCCAATAGGTCGCGAGCGACTTCGCCGTAAACCAGGTAGTTTGTACTCAATGACCAATCAGGGTATACCTCGAGATCGCATCCGCTCATGTACGGTATCTGGCTTGTATCCTTATGAGCTGGGGCATGCAATGATTGATGTCCCCCCATTCCCGCCGCCCCGCGCATGAGTATGAAGGTCGATAACATTATCCAAACCGGTATCCACATGCGTTTCATGGGTGTTCTCCCTGACTTGAATGTACCTTGGCTAGTTCAGAAAGATCTGGAATTCGGTGAACAGACACCGTGGCTTGGTTACCCTCCTCGGCAGCATGTGCGCCCGCCCCGTGGTTTTCCTGATCATGATGTTTTTGGGTTGCGACTTCTCCTATCTTGTGATTCACACGGCTGCCCGCTTTTGAGGCGTTAAATTCGGCCAATTCCCAACGCAGCTTGTTCTGCAGCGCCTCCGCATGGTGCAGTAGCTCGCCCATCCTCTCGTAATGTTTCGTGTGGTGCCGGCTCCACAAATGGATTGTACGCTGTCCGAAGATCGAACCCAAGAGTCCCAGGAGGGTGACAGAGGCCGAAAAAATCGAAAAACTAAACAAACTGTGCATGGTAATGAGCGTTTCCGGATCCGCGCTACGCATCACGTAAATCAAGATTCCGAACGATATGACGAACTGAACTGCGGATACCTTCATTAACAGATTAAGCCGGCGACGTGTTGTCTGGGGTTGCGTGGCATGCTGTAATGTCAACAGAGCAATTCCCTCGGCGAAAATGCCGCTGGCTATCGCGAATACACCCCCCCACCATGCACCGATTCCGAAGCGGTCATGAAAAATTATTCCGGCCATTACAGCCTCGAATCCCAGGCCGGCGATGCCATAAATGGTGTAGCGTACGGCCCTTTGAATATCGTCGTCGATCTCGTACGGGTGCGATATCGGTTGTGAGACGTGTTTGCCCTGCCAGTTCTCCAGCGCGTGTTTGAAGTCAGCCAACAAGTTGGGCAGGGTTTTTCTGACGCGATTGATGATCCGCTCGAGTCTGTGTATAGCCTCGTCGAGCGCGATTGCCTTCTTGTCGATGTCGGCTTCCAGTGCCTTGAGGGCCATACGATCGAGTTTCCATTCTTGGAACATAAGAATACTCCTTTCTGAAAAAGTTGTTGGGTTATACTATGATTGCGTTCCTGTCCTGTATTATATGTCCATTTCTGGAGTGCCCAAATCGACTACTTTGGGGGATTCCGCCTCAATAACCGAGAGATGAGAACCACAGGTACAGGCAAAATACAGGAGTGCTTCTCCTGCTACTCACACCACCTGTGCGAGAAAGGGTGTGCGCTCATACTCTCGCTCATTTTAGTTGGGATCCCGAGATCTCCCATTGCTATAAAATCAATCTACTCATAGCAACGAAGGTGTTTGCGGAATAGCGACGTCAAGTAATCATTGAAATAGCCTCACCGGGGGGCGGCGTTCATTTTTCTCCCACCTCCTAAGAGCCCCAACACTGACTCCAAGTAACCGTGCCAGCCCCTTTTGAGACAGGTTATGGAGACGGCGATAGGCGATAATTCGGTCACCACAGATTCTCGTCACAGCCATGCCGGGGTCCTGACCAAGGAAGTCAACAATTCTAGTGAGGTGTTTGGCAGCAGGGCTGAACGCGTTGTATTCCCACCCATAGACGCTGTCTCTATGCACACCCAGCCTTTCTGCCACTTCTTGAGCGGTCATTTCAAGGTCCAGCCGTCTTTTCCTGATATAATCTCCAAGTGTCATCAACGTCTTGGGACAGCGTGAATCCGCAGGTTTTTGAGCCCGTAGGGTGATTTGGCAGAAAGGCACCGGAGGAATCACCGTCCGGCGAGAATGGATTCGGCGAGAATGAGATTGCCGCGCCCGCCCCCGCCGGGGCGGTGTAAAGGCTGTTCCGTCTTCCCGGCGTCCCTCCAAGCGGATTTGCAGAGGTGCTCCAGTTGCGGGCGTCATTTCCAGAAATATTCGGGTTGATCCTTTCGAGCGAGCGGCCGCTGTGATCGTCGATCTCCGCGTTGTGCCACGCCGGGAGGTAGAATACGCTGTCGATCGTTCTCCCGGTGAGGTCTTGCAGAATAACTCGCTCGCCTGAATTATTGAGGCTGAAACCGCTTTGCCTGACGATGACGTGGCTCGACGGATCGACGAGGTAGGGAAACTGCTTCAAAAGCGATGAATCCGATCCGATGACGGCAAACTCCCCGGCCCCGATAATCAAAGGGAACCGGGTAAGGGGATGAGCATTCGTCCGGGCGGAGGTTCGCGGCACGGAAGATAACTCCCAATCGCGAAGATCGACTGGGCGGCCGCTTCGATTCAAGAGCTCGACGTATTCAGAATTGCCTGAGAGAGGTTCATACATGATCTCATTGATGATCATGGCATCGTTCGGGTATGGAAGCCGCAAGAGGCCGTAGGCGATATTATCGGAAACCCTCATGTCCGGCGGAAATCCGACGGTGCCGATCATATGATGCATGCCGGGCGGCGGTGTCTCCCAGACAAAGCTGACGGCGATGGAATCCGCCGGCATGAGGATCCGGTTGATCCGGGAATAGGCGATTCTCTCGGCCTGTTGAGGTGTGGAATCGCTGTTCATGTCGTCGTAGATCGATACATCGAAGGAGCCTGCTTCCATCCGGCCGACGTTACGGATGACGACGGCGATAACCGGTGAGATTGATAAACTGTCATCCGCGCGGATTCGGACCACGCGCAGATCGTAATCAAGCGGAGTGAGATAATTCTGGCTGCCCGGTGTGCTTCCCGAAGAATCACCCGAAGATCCCCAGTTTACCGAATCGTTCGAATTCCCGCGGGCCTCAATGCGCTCGAGCGAACTCCCTTTGCTCCCGCCCCACGATGGAAAGAACCGCACGGTGTCCATGACCGCGCCCTCAGGACCAAAGAGGACGACGGCGTCTCCCTGGTTGTTCAACAAGAACGTCGGGAGGGATGACACCTGGATGATCGCTGCAGCGGTCGCGGGATTGGCCTCGCGAAAGAGAGCTGTATCTTTTGTAATGACGATGTAGCCGGCGGCGGGCAGGGGAGCGGCGGTGTGCGACAGGGTATATCTCGATGAAGTGATGCGATTGCTGAGTGCCCAACCATCGAGGCCGATCTCGCTGGCGGTGGCGTTGTACAATTCAATCCACTCGGGCTTACCGGCGGGAGGCGCATAATCGATCTCGTTGATCACAATCGAATTTTGCGGCAGTCCAACTGAGAGTCGCTCTCGCGCCACATCATTCAACGGGTTCTCATCCGCCGCAAGGCGAGCCACGACGATAATGTTATGGAGCCCGTAAGCGAGATTCCGGAGGACGGAACGGAGGAGTGCCGTGTCGTTCGGCGCGAGCGCAAACTCGAGACTCGCCGATCCAAAAAGCTCTTTCTCTTCGGGCAGAGTGTCGAGGTTTAGGTCTTCGAAAAAGTCGACGCGGATCGCATTGCCAGGCAAGGTTCCGGCATTTCGGATCGTCGCCAGAACAATAACTGAATCGCCGGCTCTGGGAAATGCAGGGATAAAACTCGCGCGGTCGACCGAGACATCCAAATGCGCTCTTGCCGAGATCGCGACGTCGTCGAAGCGAAGGGTGCCTGAAGTACCCGTGCCGTTGCCGAGGATCCGCCACCGGATGCGGACCGAGGATTGGTTGCCGAGAAGATCGGGCAGCTTGAGACGGCGCTGAATGTAGGAGGTGACCCCGGGGTTGACTAGGGTATCAGAGAGAGGCACCTGGAATGTCGCCCCGCCGTCGGTGGAGGCCTCGATCAGCACGCCGGAATTGTGGCTCGATGACCGCCGCTCGTAGAACGACAGGCTATCGACTTCCCGGCCTGAAAAATCGAGCAGAGGCGAAACGAGGCTCTGCGTGATGGCCGCACTCGTGCTCAAGACTACGCCGGAATCGGAGTGTGGAATGGAATGCGAGGTCACGAAATCCCCCGAAACCGACCTGTTGGAGGTCGTTATCCATCCCGCCGGCAGTGCCGGGACGGAGACGGTGTCGAAATTCTCGCGGTACGGAAAGTATTGAATCTGACCCACTGCCGTGCCGGTCAGGAGGAAAAGGAACAGGAATATCGTGTTATGCATAAGCCCCCCACAAGGTAGGTTGATATATGGTGCAACTTGAATAGCGTCAATTGAACAGAGGGGCTGCGCTGGAGGTGGCGGCGAGCGGGGATCTTCGGGGCAACCCGCTCCTGGCGGGACGAGGAGAAGCGGGACGCTCGCGTGCCGGGATTGTAAATATTTTTGATTTCATTTGCAAGTATTGGTGACGGCCGGCGCTTACGGGGTGAGGATTCCCGCCTTTTGAGGAGCAGAGGGGCGGGCGTTCCGACGCGGAGCGCGGGTATGTGCAAAATTGATGAATGTCACGCTTAAGCAGCATGTTTCTGATAGACTTATAGTATTACTTAGGCGACCGGCGAGAATTTTGTACTTTTTGAGAGCTTTTTTCAAATTTTATGCGTAAAATACAGGTCACAAACTTGACGGCTTTGCTGATATTGAGAAAAATACCCGGATTGACCGTAATAGACCGATGACAGGTCAATTACCCTGGGCATCGGGGGTGCGCACGAATTCCCGCCTGCTCGCGCTCGCCTTCCTTGTCCTCGCGTCCTTATCCCTATCTTACGGCCAGGCGGTCAATGACACCGCGCTCGCCACCTTACTTTCGCGAGCATACGCTCTTCTAGCGATCAATTCCCCGGAAGCCCCCGCGCTATTCGAGCGGGCAGTTGAGTTGGATTCGTCCAATGTGCTCGTCCGGAAGCAGCTCGGCTATCTTTATCAAGCGAACGGTAAATTTGAGGAGGCCCTGGGGCAGTTTGTTGCCGCCGATCGGATGCAGCCCTCGGATTCGACGAAGCTCCAGGTTGCCTACGTCCTCTCCGCCCTGGGGCGCAGCCAGGAAGCGACGGAATTGCTTCACACCCTCCAGGCGAGCCCTTATCCGGACATCCGGGACGGCGCTACAAACCAGCTTGCGTCATCCTCTCCGACCGGTTCCGCGGCTGAATCGTGGACGCGCCTCTACGCCGCGCCCTACTATGACACCAGGTGGAATACGACCTTTTTTCAGGCCAACTTCGAGCGTGGGTACTCGCTCACATCCGACCGGAAGTTGGGCGCTTACGGCACCGTCATGTACTCGGGGGATGCCCGGTCCTCCGGCGGGCAGGCCCCGGTGATCTTTTCAGACAACGCCATCATCTTCGCGCTCGGCCTTCGCATCCATCCGCTCACCGGGCTTACGGTCAGCATCCAGGAGGGAGCCGCCTTCGACATGATCGACCGCGGATCGGGAAGAATCGTCCACGGCGATTTCAGGGCGGTCGCCATCTATGGCTGGGGAATCTACGCGCCGTACAACTATCACACGAATCTCAAACTACCGGCCCGCCCGTTCGCCGATCTGTACTCCTCGTTCGGCTACTACTCGCGCTACACCGACGCGATCGGGTATGTCCAGGGCCGCGCGGGCCTCCGGATGCTTGAAGCGGCCAAGACGGCGGGCGACGTCTATGTCCGCGCGGATTTTGTCGGCGACACGCAGAAACAATTCTATAATAATCAGAGCGAGGGAAGCATCGGGGCCAGGATCATTCCCAATGTCGATTGGGGACTGTATCTCGTCGGCGAGTTTCATCGCGGGAGATATTGGAATGTTTCCGACACACCCCTCCCGTACGATCCGTACTACAGCTCGTTCAGGTTCTTCCTCATCATCGACCGGACTTTCTGACCTATGCTAGGCTGGTTCATCGAATTTTTCCGTTCCTCGTACCATGCGCTGTACATCGCGACATTTCTCGTGGCGGCGTTCCTGTTCGTGAGCGGGCTGGACGACATCTTCATCGATCTGTATTACTGGCTGCATTATCTTCTGAACAGGAAGAAATTCATCCGGTATGCGTACGAGTCGCCCCAAAAACTTCATGAGGTCCCGGAAAAGCCGATCGCGATCTTCATCCCCGCGTGGCGGGAGCAGAACGTCATCGACAAGATGCTCGTGAATGCGTGCAGGACGATCCAGTACCGGAACTACGATATCTTCGTGGGGGTCTATCCGAACGACCCCGAGACGACGATGAAGGTGGAGGAGATCGGGAAGCTCTTCCCCAACATCCATGCGGTCATTTCTGCGAACGACGGCCCGACGACGAAAGCCGATAACCTCAACCAGATCCATTCGGGGATGCTGCGCTGGGAGAACAGGGCGGGGGTGCGATATGATATCATCGTCATGCACGACGCCGAAGACGTGATCCATCCGATGTCCCTCAAGATTCAAAACTACCTGATACCCACCCACGACATGGTTCAGATGCCCGTGTTTCCGCTCCACATGAGCCATTTTAACCTCGTTCACTGGACCTACGCGGATGAATTTGCGGAATACCACACCAAGGACCTGCATGTGAGGCAGCTCTTCAGCGGCTTCGTCCCGTCGGCGGGCGTGGGAACCGCCTTTAACCGCTGGCTGATCGAGTTCGTCGGGACCTCGTTTGCAAAAAATATCTTCCGTTCGAAGTCGCTGACCGAGGACTATGATCTTGCCATGCGGCTCGCTCTTGGGAGAGCAAACCTTCTGTTCGTGTACAAGCCGTTCGGGATCAATTGTGCCACACGGAGCTTTTTCCCCGATACGATGGGAGCGTCGATCAGACAAAAGAGCCGGTGGGTTACGGGGATTTGCCTTCAGTCATGGAGGCTGCTCGGCTGGAAAGGCGACGCGAAGTTCCGGTTCGTGCTCTATCGCGACCGGAAGGCGGTCATGACGAACGCCATCAATTTCTTCGCCTACCTGGTCATCGGGTATTTCATCGCCTACGAGGCGATCCGGTTCGGGTTCGCGACTTCGAGCCAGCTTCCGCCGATCGTCGTGAAGGGAACGATGCTGTTCGATCTGGTGGTTCTCGACAGCTCGCTCATGCTGTGGCGGATCCTCCATCGTTTCATTACGGTCAGGAGGGTGTACGGGCTCTGGGCCGCCGTGCTCAGCATTGTCCGTTTGCCGATCTCCAATATTGTCAATTTCAGCGCCACCGGGAGGGCGCTTTTCATGTTCTATAAGGCGATGGCCCGGAAGCGGGAGCTCCGTTGGGAAAAGACTTCCAACCGTTTTCCGAGCGCCGTCGAACAAACGATCCGGTGAGTGTTACTAAGCCGGGTGTCGAACTAAACGCGTTTTCATAAGGAGGAATTGCATGGCAAAACAAATCCGACTGCTCTACGCCGATGATGAGGAGTCGCTGCGCTATCTCGTGAAGAGCCAGCTCGAGGGGGAGGGATTTGACGTGGTCACCGCAGACGACGGGGACACCGCGATCGACCTGTTAAAGAAGGATCCGTTTGACATCCTCCTGCTCGATATCCGCATGCCCAGGGTCAACGGCGTCGAGGTGCTGAAATATCTCCGCGAACGGAAAATCGCTTCACGCGTCATCATGCTGACAGCGGTGGACGATCTCTCGGTTGCGATCGAATCCGTGAAAAACGGAGCGAACGATTACATCACAAAGCCGTACGATCTTCAGGTGCTGCTGAGCTCGATTCAGCGGGTGATGGCGAAATAAACCGGTCCTTGGAATTGCCCCAAACTTTTTGTAGATATGGACGCGAGGTCAAGTCCTGTGCAACGGGAAGCTTCCGAACCCCGCCAGATCCGGAAGGAAGCAACGGTACGAAGTCATTCTCGTGTGACATAGGTTAGCTTGACCTCGTTTTTTAAGCGCCTTCCCTATTGCAATCCGGACCGAAATTTCGTACTTTACGTTCGTTACCTCAGATTTTAGTTCAAATTTGAGAGCTTTCGCAATTAATTCATGCTAATTCATTTCGCAACAGGTCTCCGGTCAACGATGCAGAGCATGGCCTCTCTACAAGTGTTTTCTTCCACGGGAAGAAATTCGCTCGCCTCGTTCCGTGACTTCGCCCCGGCACCGATTCGGCGGCGACGTTGCAGTGACATCCATTCATTAACAAGGAACCCTTTGCAGGAATCTTCCACACGTTTTCTATCGGAAAAGGGTTCAGAGGAGCGAACACCTTCTCATGAGAAAAGAAATAATTATCAATGCCGTCGCTGATGAAATCCGAATTGCCATAACGGAAGATAAGCGGCTTGCCGAGCTCTATGTCGAAACCCCCGAAAAAGAGCGGATGGTCGGCGATATTTTCCTGGGGAAAGTTGCAAAAGTCATGCCCGGGATCAGGGCAGCCTTCATCGATCTCGGCCTCAATCAGGATGCCTTCCTTCATTTCTCCGATATTGGAAGTTCCCTCCACGAGTATTCCGCGCTGATCGGCGACGAAGATTCGGACGTCGACACCGACGAGGACTCCGACGAGGATGATCCGGCTCTGCCAGCTCTCGTTGAAGAGAAAACATCCGTCGGCATTCAGCCGGCGGTAGAGACCATTCCACCCGCAACGTCCACGCAGCCCGACTTTCGCCGCGATGGGCCTCCCGACCAGGGGCGCTCCCACGAGCGGGACGGGGGTGGCGCGCCGGATTCGTCGCACGGCCGAAACCGCGACCGGGACAGGGGCGGCCAGCGGGGGCCCCAACGCCAGTACAGGAACGATGGCAGGAGCCCTGCTGCCCCGGACCTCAAGCGCGGCCAGGATATCGTCGTGCAGGTCACGAAAGAGCCGGTCGGGAAGAAGGGGGTCAGAGTAACATCGGAGGTTTCGCTCCCCGGGAGATTCCTTGTGCTGCTGCCCTTCGACGGAAAGATCGGAGTTTCAAAACGGCTCACCAACTTCAGGGAAAAACGGCGCCTGCGCCGCATCGTCCGAAGCATGCTGCCGGAGGGTTTCGGCGTTATCATCAGAACCGTCGCCCAGGACAAAGACGAGGCCTCGCTCAAGCAGGATCTGGAGTCGTTGCTCACGACCTGGCGGGAGATCGAGAAAGGCATGAAGACCCAGCAGGCCCCCGCGCTTTTATATAAAGACATGGCGACCACATCCAGCGTCATCCGGGACTTGTTCACCGACGCCGTCGACAGGGTTGTCATGGATTCACCCAAGCTGTATAAGGACATCCGGTCGTACGTCGACCAGGTTTCGCCCCAGATGATCGATAAAATCGAGCTCTACAGAGAGCGCGAACCGATCTTTGACGCTTACAAGGTTGAAAAGGAAATCGCGGCGGCCCTGAACCGGAAGGTCTGGCTCAAGAGCGGCGGATACATCATCATCGAGCAAACCGAAGCGATGGTTGTCGTCGATGTCAACAGCGGGCGGTACGCCGCGAAGCGGGAGCAGGAACAGAATTCGCTCCGCACAAATCTGGAGGCCAGCCGCGAAATTTGCCGGCAAATCAGGCTTCGCGATCTCGGGGGAATCATCGTCATCGACTTTATCGATCTTCAGGATGAGAGAAACCGGAAGAGGATCTACGACGAGCTCCGGAAGGAATTCCGGAAGGATCGCGCAAAGGTCACCGTGCTTCCCATGACCGAGATCGGCCTTGCTCAGATCACCCGCCAGCGCATCCGTCAGAGCATCCTTCACAGTTTCAGCGAACCCTGCCCGGTCTGCGGCGGAGGGGGGATGATTCAGTCGAAGTCGAGCATCGTCAATCAGATCGACCGGTGGGTAAGAAGGTTCAAAGCCGAATCCAGAGAGATTCGATTGAAGCTCAACGTCCATCCGAGCGTGGCCGCCTATCTCCGCGAGGGGATGATCGGCAGGATCACGAGAATGCAGTGGAGGTACCGGGTGCGGATCAGGCTCGAGCAGGATCCGAAACTGCCGATCGCGGAATTTCATTTTATTTCTCCGAAACAGAACAGGGACGTCACCGAGCAATACGGCTCCTGAAAAGGAAAGGGACCCATGAAGATTTTTCTCGATACCGCCAATATCAACGAGATCAAAGAAGCCGCGAGCATGGGTATGCTTGACGGCATCACGACGAATCCGAGCCTTGTCGCAAAGGAAGAGAAGCGCGATTTCAAGGAGCTCCTGAAGGAAATTTGTTCGATCGTGAAAGGGGACGTGAGCGCCGAGGTGGTTTCGACGGACCTAAACGGGATGATGCGCGAGGGGCGCGAGCTCGCAAAAGTTGCCGATAACATCGTCGTGAAGGTGCCGCTTATTAAAGAGGGGCTGAAGGCCGTCATGTGCCTCAAGGCGGAGGGCATCCGGACGAACGTGACTCTCTGTTTCTCCCCCAATCAGGCCCTGCTTGCCGCCAAGGCCGGCGCATACATCGTCAGCCCGTTCGTCGGCCGGCTTGACGACATCAGCATAACGGGGATGGATCTCATCAAGCAGATTCTAACCATCTATAAGAATTATGCGTTTGAAACACAGGTCCTCGTCGCGAGCGTTCGCCATCCGATCCATGTGGTGGAAGCCGCGATGATGGGCGCGCATATCGCGACGATGCCATTCTCCGTCCAGACCCAGCTCATCAAACATCCTCTCACGGACATCGGACTCGAACGGTTCCTCGCCGACTGGAAGAAGACTCAGAAGTAAGTTGATGAAGCAGACTCCCCTTTTTGCGATTCATCGAAAGCTCGGCGCAAAAATGGTCGAATTCGGCGGCTACGACATGCCGATCCAGTACACCGGGATCCTCGAGGAGCACAAGGCGGTGCGGGGCAAGGCCGGCGTGTTCGATGTTTCCCACATGGGTGAATTCGAAATCCGGGGTTCGGATGCCCAGGCGTTCGTCCAGCGGATGACGACGAACGACGCGTCGAAACTTTCTGATGGAAAAGCCCAGTACTCCCTTATGTGTTATGCCGACGGCGGGATCGTCGATGACCTCCTCGTGTACCGGTACGAAGAGCATTTCATGCTCGTCGTCAACGCGGCAAACATCGGGAAAGATCTCGAGTGGTTGAAGTCGAACCGCTCGAAACATCGGATTGAAATCGTCGACCGCAGCGAAGAGACCGCCCTGCTCGCCATCCAGGGACCGCGCTCGGAAGAGATCCTCCAGAAGCTCACACCCAGCGACCTGTCGCAGATTTCGTACTATTCCTTCGTCCGAACGAAAGTCGCCGGAATCCCGATGACCGTCTCGCGGACCGGCTACACCGGAGAAACGGGATTTGAGATTTACTTCGAGGCGGACATTGCGACGGCGGAGCGTGTATGGAACGCCCTGATGGAGGCGGGGAAGGATTTTGGGATCAAGCCCGTCGGATTGGGCGCCCGCGACACACTCAGGCTCGAAATGGGTTACTGCCTCTACGGAAACGACATCGATGCCACCACGAATCCCCTTGAAGCGGGTTTGGGCTGGATCACGAAGCTCGAGAAGGGCGATTTCATCGGCCGCGACGCGCTCGTGAAGATCAAACAGGAAGGCGTGAAGCGAAAACTGATCGGCTTCGTGGTCGAGGGAGAGAAGGCATTCCCGCGCCAGGGCTACGAGATCAGACTGAACGGCAGTTCGCTCGGCCAAGTGACCAGCGGGACCGTTTCGCCGGTGCTCGACAAAGGGATCGGGCTCGGCTACGTGGGTTCGGGGGCGGCTCAGCCGGGTTCACGTTTGAATATCCTGATCCGCGAGAAGGAAGTCGCGGCGCGCGTCGAAAAGGTGCCCTTCATCAAGAAAGCACAACATGCCG
Organism: Bacteroidota bacterium; assembly: GCA_035635475.1. Taxonomy (GTDB): domain Bacteria; phylum Bacteroidota; class Ignavibacteria; order UBA10030; family SZUA-254; genus VBOC01. The sequence continues at coordinate 14,899 of DASQAZ010000078.1, forward strand.
GGTAAGAGCCCGATCAGGATAGAGGCGCACTTCACTCCGCGCGAGCTCGATGAGTTGCAACTCAAAGACAAGAACGTGGTGGTGATCGACGTCCTGCGTGCCAGCACGACCATCGCCGTCGCGCTCAGGAACGGGGCCAAGGAAATTATCCCCGTCGCCAACGTCGATAGCGTCGTCAAGATCTCGGGCAGCCTCTTCGGGGACGTGACGCTGCGAGCGGGGGAGCGGAACGCCAGGAGGATTGAAGGGTTCAACCTCGGAAATTCGCCGCGCGAGTTTACCGAGGAGGTTGTGAAGGGGAAGTCGATTATCTTCATGACGACGAACGGAACGGCCGCGATGGCGAAGGGGCGCCATGCCAGGACGCAGATCATCGCGGGCTTCATCAACCTTTCGATGGCCGTGAATTACTTGCGCGAGCTGAATAGCGACTTTATAATAATATGCGCGGGCAGGGAAAATGGGTTTTGCATCGAGGACGCCGTCTGTGCCGGCAAAATCATCAACCGGCTCGCCAACGACTCTGAGCCCGAATTGATTCTGGACGACAGCGGCAGGGCGGCGGCGGCGCTCGATAAGAATTTCGGCACCGACATTCTGCAAATGCTCGAACGGTCGCACCACGGCACCTATCTGTCGGCAATCGGCTTCGCGGAAGACCTCAAAGTCTGCGGCGAGCTGGATTCCGTCGACGTTCTTCCGGTGCTGTCGGGCAGCATCATCCGTGCGCACAAACAGGACAATCTCCGAACTGCCTGAGTCTCCCCGCCCGACGTGAAGCCGCGATGACGGAAAGTCCGAAAAATATCCCCCGGTCCCCGGCCGCAAAAACCCGGAAAGGACATGCACGGGAGGTGATCGGCATCCTCTTGATGGTGAGCGGACTCCTGATCACCTCCAGCATCGTCGCCTACACCAGGAACGACGAGCCGCTGCTCGAGAAACTCTCCGCGACGGACCTCATCCGGCTTATTTATAACAGCGACGTGAAGGCGGCGGTCAGCGGGATAAAGAACCATTTCGGACTCCTGGGGGCCCTCGTCTCCAACTTCTTTATAAATAGTACGGTCGGATACATTTCCCTTCTGATCCCCCTCCTCATGCTTTCGTGGGGATGGCTCGTGCTCCGAAGGCTGAACCCCCGCAAGTTCGTTACGCTTACCAATTACGCCATTATTCTGCTGCTGCTCTTCTCGACCTCACTCGGGGTCCTCAATCTGATTGCCGGGGGTATCCGCAATGAGTGGAGCGGGGCGATGGGGGCATTCCTGGCGGACCTGTCGGCTAACCTGTTCGGTGCAACCGGCGCCGCGATCGTATTGTGCACGCTGATATTCATTGCGGTCGTATTCGCGATCGATCTCGACATCCACCGGACGCTGGACCGGTTGAAGACCATCGGCGAGGGGATGCGCGGGCGGATCTCGAAGGGGAAGGAATTTCCGGAAATCGCAGTGGGAACCGGCACCCATGAAGAGTATGACGAACCGGCGGTGCGGCAGGAGCCCCCGCGGCGTCCTCCTCCGGAGCGGAGTTCTATCGATATTGCTGTTCCGGACGGGCAACCCGGCGAGATCCCCGGTGAAGAGATGCGTGAAACCGACGACGCCGTATCCTCATCCGCTTTACCGTCCGCCTCCGACGAAGCGGCCGAGATTGATTATGTTTTTCCTTCTGTTGAGCTCCTCGACCCTCCGCGGCAGATCGACATCGTCGGCCCGGATGAACTGAAAGGCAATGCCGAGCTCGTTCGCGAGAAGCTTGCCCATTTTGGCGTTGAGATCGAGTCGGTGAGCGTGACGCCGGGGCCGGTCATCACGCTCTATGAACTTGTACCCGCCACAGGCGTGAAGATCAGCAGAATCGTCAACCTTGCAGACGACCTCGCGCTTGCGCTGGCGGCGCGGGGGATTCGCATCATCGCCCCGATACCGGGGAAGAGCGCGGTCGGAGTTGAGATCCCGAACAAGAACCCTTCCATCGTCTATCTGCGCAGCGTTCTCAATTCGACACGCTTCAGAGAATCGAAAGCCTCTCTTCCGATCGCCCTCGGAAAAACGATATCCGGGGAGGTGTATACGGACGATCTGGCCAAAATGCCCCATCTCCTGATCGCGGGCTCGACGGGGTCGGGGAAGAGCGTGGGCATCAACACAATCCTCGCGGGGCTCCTGTTCCGGCTCCATCCGTCGGACGTGAAGTTTATATTGATAGATCCCAAGAAGATCGAGCTGACGAGTTACGGGAATCTTCGCAATCACTTTCTGGCCGTCTCTCCCGACATCGCGGAAGAGATCGCAACGACGCCGGCAAGCTCTGTCAGCGTGTTGAAGAGTGTCGAGCTCGAGATGGAAAAACGATATGACCGGTTGGCGGCAGCCGGCGTCCGGAACATTCAAGATTATAACGAACGGCAGAAAGCGGGGCGCCTAAGGAACACCGAGGCGGTCGTGCATACTAAAATGCCCTACCTTGTCGTCGTGATCGACGAGCTTGCGGATCTCATGATGACGGCGGCGCGGGAAGTAGAGGAACCGATCGCGAGGCTCGCCCAGCTTGCGAGGGCGGTCGGCATCCACCTCGTGCTCGCAACCCAGCGCCCCTCCGTCGACGTCATTACGGGCGTGATCAAGGCGAATTTCCCGTCGCGCATAGCGTACCAGGTCGCGTCGAAGACCGACTCGCGCACGATCCTCGACATGAACGGCGCCGAACAGCTTCTGGGGAGTGGAGACATGCTCTACCTTCCGTCCGGAAGCCCCAAACCGGTCCGAATCCAGAGTGCCTTCGTCTCCTCCGATGAGGTGGAGCGGATGACCGAGCATATCGGGCGCCAGCAGGGCTACCCCAGGCCGTTTCAACTGCCATCGATACTCGAGCGCAAGCGTTCGGGATTCAGCGGCTCCAGTGGAAGCCGCGACGATTTTTTTGAAGAGGCCGCCCGACTGATTGTACGGCATCAGCAGGGCTCGGTGTCGCTGCTGCAGCGGAGGCTGAAAGTCGGCTATTCGCGGGCCGCCCGCCTTGTCGACGAGCTCGAGGCCGCCGGGATTGTCGGCCCGTTCGACGGAAGCAAAGCGCGGACAGTTCTCATTGAAAGCGACGATCAGCTCGAATCAAAACTAAAGGACCTGGACTGACGCATGAGGCCCGCGGCGAGGGTACATACGATCGTGCTGATCGTGCTCTTCATGGCTGGGCGAGCCGCATCCGAGGGGGCCGGCGAGATGCTGGAGAAACTGCAGCGCAAATTCGACTCCATGCAGGACGCCTCGGTTTCGTTCAAGAAGCATGTCGTCTTCGGCGTTACCAAGTCCGAACAGGATTTCACCGGCACGCTCTTCGTGAAGAAAGGGAATAAATATCGTATCGAATCGGAAGATCAGACCATCGTGACCGACGGAATCAGCGTCTGGACATTCTCGCGGGCGAATAACCAGGTCTTTATCGATCACTACAAGGAAGATCCGAAATCATTCTCTCCCGATAAAATCCTCGTGAACATACCGGGCCGGTACGGCGCCACCCTCCTCGGGAAGGAAACGATCGGCCGGGTGGAGACCTCGGTGCTTAAACTTGTACCCCGGGAAGAAAAATCGAACATCCGGTGGATGAAACTCTGGGTGGATCGGGACGAGTGGCTGATGAAAAGAATTCAGATCCTTGACATCGGCGATAACCTCACAACCTACGAAATCGGCAGCGTGAAATTGAACGCCGGGATCCCCGACAGTGAGTTCGTGTTTAGACCGCCGGCGGACGTTGAGGTCATCGACGTCCGCTGACCAGGCACCCCGCCCCGCATGCACCATCGGGTAAAGACGACCCTCAAATACTCGATCAGCGGGTTTCTCACGCTGTTCTTTCTTTACTTTGCCTTCAAAGGTTCCGACTTTCCGAAACTCTGGGACATCCTCACCCACGCGAATTACTGGTGGGCGCTGTCGATGCTTCCGATTTTGATTTTAAGTCATATTTTCCGCGCATGGCGCTGGGAGTACCTCCTCCGCCCGATCAAACGCGAGCTCCGGTTCCGCAATCTTTTTTCCGCGATGTCGGTCGGCTATCTGGTGAATAACGTGCTGCCGAAAGTGGGAGAGGTCGTACGGCCCTACGCGATCGGTAAACTGGAGGGCATATCCCGGAGCGCGGCATTTGGGACGCTGCTTGTTGAAAGAATTTTCGATATTCTTTCGTTTCTGATCATGATAGCCCTGATTCCCCTGATTTATTCCGGACCGCTGAGGCAGGCGTTTCCCTGGCTTGAGGCGACGGGCATCTGGGTGACGGCGGGAACACTGGTCTGCATCTCGGTGTTGACATTCTTTATGCTGCGCCGGGATGTGGTCGTCAAATTGTTGAATTTTTTCACGCGGCATCTTCCGCACAAAAGGGCGAAGACGGTCGAGCACATCGCCCATTCGTTTTTGGACGGGTTTTTGTTTTTAAAGGAGCCGAAGCATTATCCTTCGATCGCAATCCTCAGCATTCTGGTCTGGGCCCTCTACATCCTCATGATGTACCTCCCCTTTTACGCCTTCGGCCTGACGGAGAAGTACGGGCTTGACATTCGTTCGGCGATGGTCGTCCAGGCGATCTCGACGATCGGCTATATGGCCCCGACGCCGGGCTCGACCGGCCCGTATCACTACTTCACCGTCCAGTCGTTGACCCGTTTGTACGGAGTGGACGGCGAGCTGGCGCTCAGCTACGCGACCGTGACCCATGCGATCGGCTACATCGGAATGACGATCATCGGCCTCTACTTTTTCTGGGTGGACAAACTCCACCTCGCCGACGTCATCAGGGAAGAGGAGGCCGGCGAAGAACTTGCGCCAGATGCGAGTCATGCCTCGTGAAACTGTCTGAAATTCGGATTGATGTACTATTTCTGACAATTAACGATCACGCAAAACAATCAAGGAGAACACATGAAGAACCGCCGATTCACCGGAACGCTGCTGTCGTTGATGTTCGCGTTCACAGCACACCTCGCCGCGCAGGATATGGAACACATAGATACAAAAGCGGCGGCGAAACAGGAAACGACAAAGGCCGCAGTCCCGCAACAGGAACCGGCAAAAGCCGCAATGCCGAAAAAAGAAACGCCAAAACCCACTATCCAGAAAGGGAAAGAGATCGTGGTTATCGAAACGAACATGGGAACAATCGAATTATCGCTCTTCCGCGCCGAGGCGCCGAAGACTGTTGATAATTTCGAGGGGCTGGCCAAGAAAGGCTATTACAACGGACTCATCTTCCACCGGGTGATCAGCAACTTCATGATCCAGGGCGGCGACCCGACCGGGACAGGAATGGGGGGCGAGAGCATCTACGGGGCGAAATTCGAGGATGAGATCAGCCCGAAGCTCAAGTTCGACCGCGCCGGACTCCTCGCGATGGCGAACGCAGGACCCAACACGAACGGAAGCCAGTTCTTCATCACGCTCGTTCCGACTCCCTGGCTCAACGGCCGCCACACGATCTTCGGGGAAGTCGTTGGGGGCAAGGAGGTCCTCGAGGCCATCGGCAAGGTGCAGACGACCAAGCCCGGCGATAAGCCGGTAAAGGCCGTTGTGATGAGCAAGGTCTATCTCAAGGCCGGCAAGGACAAGACGGCGAAAGGGCCCGACGATAAGAAGTGAACCCGGGAAGGCAGGCGACGCCTCATGAGCGGCGAAGCGAATCCACTCCGGACTCTTGAGCAATCCCTCAGCCGGAAGGAAGTCGCCCCGTTGTATCTCTTCTACGGCGAGGAGGACTTTCTAGTCGACGAAGCCGTTCGCGCGGTGGTCGAGCGGTCGCTCGACGAGTCGGCGAGGAGTTTCGACCTCGACCGGATGCAAGGGCGGGAGGCGGATGCAAACAGCGTTCTCTCCCGCATCTCGTCTTATCCGATGATGGGCGAGCGCCGCGTCGTCGTTGTGCGGGAGGTGGATAAGCTTGCGAACCTTGAACAACTGCTTCCCGCGGCCGAGGATCCCCGCACCTCAAATTCGCTGGTGATGACGGCCGCGAGGCCCGACTTTCGCCTGAAATTCTTCCGGGCGGTCAAAGAGAAAGGGCTCGTACTGGAATTCCGCCGTCTTTATGAGAACGAGGTATCCGAATGGGCGGGGAAGCGCATCAGAGCGCTCGGAAAAGAACCGACCTCCGAAGCGTGCCAGCTCATCCAATCGTATGTCGGCAGGTCTCTGCGCGAGGTCAACAATGAGCTTGAGAAGGTCGTCCTCTTCGTGGGCGATCGTGCCACGGTCGGGGCCGACGACGTCAACAGCGTGGTGGGGTTTTCACGGCAGTACAACATCTTCGAGCTGCAGAAGGCGGTCGGGCAGCAGAACATTGCCCGGTCGATCGAAATTCTGGAGAACATGCTCAGGCGCGGGGAATCGCCGGTCTGGATGATCGTCATGCTGACCCGGTACCTTATGAAGCTCTGGCTTCTCCAGGAATTTCTGGGAAAAAAGATTCCCCAGGCCCAACTCCCGGAACGGCTCGGCGTGACCCCGTTTGCGGTCAGGGATTACCTGTCTGCGGCCGGAAAATTCTCTGCCGAAGAACTCCGCCACTGTTTTTCGGCACTGATCGAGGCCGATGAAACGCTGAAATCATCGTCCCTGGACCAACGCCTGGTCATGACGGTGCTCGTATGTAAACTGACGGCGGCGGGCTGATCCCGCAAAAACCACATTCGGAGGAACATTTGGCAGGTTTAGCAAGTTAGATGGATAGCCGGGTGGCTCAGAGGGCGGCGCCGACCGACGAAGAGCTGATCGGCGCATTTCAGCGGGGTGATGCAAGGGCATTCGACGCGCTGGTAGGAAGGTACAAAGATCAATTGACGAACTTCGCGTTCCGCTTTCTGGGCGATTTCGACGAGGCCGATGACGTGGTCCAGGAAACGTTTATCAGGGTGTATCGCAAGGGCGGCGCATACCGGCCTATCGCCAGATTCTCGACATGGATTTATACGATCGCCGCAAACCTCGCGAAGACTCATCTCCGGCGGCTGAAACGCCGATCGCTCTTTTCCCTGAACCGCGGACGCGAGGGCAGCGATGAAGGGGACTATGACATCCCCGATGACCGGAATCCCGCGGACCGCCAGGCGGAACGATCACTGGAGGCGGCGATCATCCAGAAAGCCCTCGACTCGATTCCGGCAAAGTATCGCGAGGTGGTGGTTCTCAGCGACATCCAGGACCTCAGTTACGAGGAGATTTGCGACATCACACATTTGAATATCGGCACGGTGAAATCCCGGCTGAACCGCGGGCGCGGAATGCTGAAGCGTTTGCTGCACTCGCTTCGATGAGAACGGCCTATGAATGAGATGAATCTCCCGGAACTACCCGACGATTCAATAAGAAAAGCGCTGAAGAAACTGCCGCCGGTGAACGCCGCCCCGGATTTCGAGGCAAGGCTCAAGCGACGTTTGCTCGAGCCTTCTCAGGAAGGGGGCGTGGCGTGGCGAATATTCTTCGGTGCCCGGAGAGTGCCCGCCTTCGCGTACTCGCTCGTGGCCCTGGTCGCGGTGGGATATTTTTCCTATTACATGTTCTGGCGGACGGCTGTGACAACTCCTCCGGCCGAAGAGCCGCATGTGCGGACCACCGAACATGTCGTTCCTCCTCCGCCGCCAATTATAACGCAGGGTGAGGAAAGCGGCGCGAAGGATAAGGGGGATGTGTCAGCTCGAAAGGCCAATGAAGCTGACGCCAAGTCCGCCGATCAAAGGGAGGCGAACCGCCCCGGTCAAAACGGCGCTGCGGCGTCCGGAACCGGCCCGGCTCAGCGGCAGGCTTCGGGAGAGAAAGGAAGAAGCGAAGCTACGCCGCGGGTGGAATCGAAGCCGTCACCGGCGCGTGCATTGGACGAGGCCGGGAGGGCCGATGAGACCATGAGGGAAGGTTCACCTCAATTGCAACAGCAACAGGCCCCGCAACTGAAATCAGAAGTGAAAATTCAAGCGCAAGAAGAAAACAAGGCGGCGGAAACATCGCCCGAGTTATCAAAAAAGGTGGGACGGATTGCGGCCCCAAGTGCGACGACCCGCGCGTACCAGATCCAGACCTACGGAATGATTTCTCACCCTCCGGCCGACTCCGCGGCAATTCGCGATAGTCTCCGGCTGGATTCGTTGAAGCGTGCCGAGAAGAGCCGCCTGGATTCGCTCAAGCGCGCGAAAGTCAAACGACCCGGGGGTTTGTGATTCTGGCGAAAATTTATTATATATAGAGAGCATTGTATCCCGTCCCGCATTGCGGGACCCAACATTGGAGATCGTTATGAAAAAAGGAATCCATCCAACCTACAAAAGAGCAATTGTTACCTGTGTTTGCGGTGCCACGTTCGAAACACGTTCCACGGCCGGCAATCTCAAAATCGAAATCTGCTCTAAGTGCCATCCCTTCTTTACGGGCAAGCAGAAGCTGGTCGATTCTGCCGGGCGCGTCGAACGCTTTAATAAGAAATACGCCAAGAAAACGAAGGAAGCCGCCGCGACGGCGTAATCGAGGCTCTTTAAAAAGTTCAAAGACGGAATTCCACCCCGGGATTCCGTTTTTGCTATAATAGGCTGGCATGCAAGTCTGCATCTTTGAAGATCATCAATTTCGCACGTTTCTTCCGCTTGTCTATTTTCGCCCGGTTTACGAGCTCCGCTGCGGCGCTCTGAGCCTAAGACAAAAAATCGAGGCGTGTTTCCCTCGGGCGAAGGTTTTGCTGCACCTTCGCGGAGACCTCGCGCAGTGCTATCGCGACGACAATCCGGGAGCGGCGGTCAATACGGTGCCGGAGGGGGATACCTGGTTCATCAACGGACGTCTCGTCGCCGACGGTGCGCTGGCCAAGCTCGTCCGACGCAAGCGGCAAGCGGAATGCGCGTACGTCGCTGACGGGGAAGTTGCCGCCGCGTATGTCAGGGCGAAGAGCGTTCCCTCCGTCGTCCGGTCGTGGGGGGAACCGATCACCGCGCAAAATTTTACCGGCATTCCTTCCGAACCGTTTGCGGGCACGCTGGTAAGGTACCCCTGGGACCTCGTCAGCCGCTCTGCCGATGAAATTGCGAACGATTTCCGGCAACGCTCGAAGAAGGTCGCGCGGGGCTTGCGGCCGAAGATTTATCGGGGGGCCGAGCTGTTGAACCGGAAAAATATCGTTGTCGGCGGGGGAAGCGTCGTGAAACCGGGAGCTGTCCTCGACGGCGAGAAGGGGCCGATCATTCTCGGCCGAAACGTCACGATCATGCCGAATGCGGTCATCGAGGGCCCCGCCTTCATCGGGGACCATTCCATTATTAAGGCCGGTGCGAAAATATACCATGGGACTTCTGTGGGCGCTCACTGCAAAGTCGGGGGAGAGTTGGAAACCTCGATCATTCAATCGTATTCGAACAAACAGCACGAAGGGTTTCTCGGACATTCCTACCTGGGGAGTTGGGTGAATATCGGCGCAGACACAAATACGAGCGACCTCAAGAACACCTATGGGAATGTCAGGGTCCGGCTGGGAGATGAGGAGATCGATACAGGTATGCAATTTGTCGGTCTTACCATGGGGGACCACTCAAAGACCGGCATCAACATGATGTTCGACACTGGCACGGTGGCCGGCATTTCCTGCAACCTTTATGGTCCCGGCGTTCCTCCCAAGTTTGTGCCCTCCTTTTCCTGGGGAGAGAAAAATGCCATTACCGTCTACGACCTCGACAAGAGCGTCGAAACGGCACGGAGAGTGATGACGAGGAGAGACGTGAAGATGAGCGAAGCGTATGAGAGACTGTTCCGGACGGTTTTCCTGATGACCGATCCCGACCGGCGCAAGGCGGGGATTTCCTGAATGACGACCGGGACGGCCGAAGTTCAGACCTTATACTCGGGACCCCGCGGCACCGCCATCAAGATTCTGAACCGGATCGAGCGGACGGACTCGTATCTCGACAAGCTTCTCGACGTGGAGTTGAGGTCGACCGATCTCGCCGACCTTGACAAGAATCTGCTCGCGGAGATCGTACACGGGGTGATGCGGTGGCAGGGCAGGCTCGATTGGGTGCTCAACGGCTTCACCCACGGGAATTTTTCCAAATCAGAAGTCAACGTCAAGAATACTCTTCGCGTCGCCCTTTATCAGATTCTCTTCCTTACCCATGTGCCTCACTATGCCGCGGTCAATGAGGCGGTTGAGTTTATGAAGCGGATCCGCGGCGAGAGGTCCGGCAATCTTGTAAACGGCGTGCTGCGCAATATCATCCGCAGCCTCGATGCAATCCACTATCCGAAAGACGAGGATCCCGCTCAATACCTCTCCGTCTACTACTCGCATCCCCTCTGGATGGTCAAGCGCTGGGTGAAACGCTTCGAGCGCGAAGAGCTGGAGCGGATGCTCGCCGCCAACAACGAGATTCCCACCCTCACGCTGCGGATCAACAAGTTGAAAATCGCACCGGCGGAATTTCTATCGATTTTGGACAACGGGAAATTCGCCTACCAGGGCTCGAGCTTCATCGATTATTTCATAAAGATGAAAAGTCTCTCGGGCATCTCCCAGATGAACATTTTCCAGAAAGGCTTCTTCTCCATCCAGGACGAAAGCGCCGCCCTCCCGGTTCTCTTGCTCGCTCCAGAGCCGGGCGATCGTGTGATCGACATGTGCGCGGCTCCGGGAGGGAAGACGACGTTCATCGCGGAGTTGATGAACAACAAAGGAGAGATCCTGGCGGTCGATAAGTATGAAAGCCGCCTTAACATGGTCAAGCTGAACTGCGAGAGGCTCGGGATTCAGAATGTCCGGCTGCATGTCGGAGACGCCACCGAGCTCAATTCTGTGCCCGCCGAGCGGGTCATCGTCGATGTCCCCTGCTCGGGCCTCGGCACCCTTCGCAAGAAACCCGATATCAAATGGAAACGCGAGCCCGAGGATATTCCGAAACTGGCTGCGCAGCAACTCCACCTGCTCGAGCGGGCCGCCGAGCTGGTGAAGCCCGGCGGTGTGCTGGTGTACAGCACCTGCACGACAGAGCCCGAGGAAAATATCATGCAATTGAAATCTTTTCTGGAACGGCATCCCGATTACCGTCTTGACGACGCTTCAAAGTTTGTCAACAAGTCGGTGGTGACGGAGGAGGGATATGTGGAGACATTTCCGCACCGGCATCATCTGGACGGATCGTTCGCCGCGCGCCTCGTGCGGACCACTGCTGCAGCGCCGGGCGGCAATCATCAGGCCGGTGAACCGCAGCCGTGAAAGCGATCGTGAAGGAGAGGCCGTCGGACGGGAAGGAGTGGAAGAAAGGGCTGTCGCTGGAAGACTGTCCGGCACCTATTATAAAAAAAAGCACCGAGGCAAAGATCCGCGTCGTCGCCGGGGCCATCTGTGGGACGGACGGTGCGATCTACGGCTCAAGCGATTCGCTGCGCCGGGAGATGCTCAAGGCGGAAAAAACCAGGATCATCCTGGGCCACGAATTTTGCGGCAGGCTGGTCGACGCAGGAACCGAAGCCAGAGAAACCATTGCCCGGCTGGTGATCCGCCACGGCGAAGGAAATAACGTTGTCGGGAAATTTATCGCCCGGCGCGATGCAGCGTTGCTCTCGAAGGATCCGCATCTGCTCGAGATTGCCGGAGAGCATTTTTATGCATCGGCCGAAATGCACGTCACCGACGGGACCTGCTACCAGTGCCGGCTCGGCGAGCGGCACGTGTGCCAGCATACCGTCATCAAGGGCGTCCACGATGACGGCGCCTTCACCGATGAGCTGGTTGTCCCGGCGGAAAACGTCGTGTTATTCCAGAACGGGGAAATTCCTCCGGAGATTATAGCGTTTATGGACGCGCTCGGAAACGCAACGCACACCGTGCAGTCGGTTCCCGCCAGGGGCAAGACCATCGCCGTCCTGGGCTGCGGAGTCCAGGGCCTGATGGCCACCGCGGTCGCCAAGGCCGAGGGCGCGAAGGCGATCTTCGTGACCGACGCTTCTCACGGGGATTTCACGCACGACAAACTTCTTGCAACCCGGTTCCGGCTGGCGCGGGCGTACGGCGCCGACGCGTGCTTCGACGTCTCGCTGCCGGAGGAACACAAGGCGTTCGTCGAGCGGGTGATGCGGGAGACGTCGAAAACGGGGGTCGACGCGGTCTATGAGATGTCGGGAAACTACGGCGCCTACGAAGACGCCTTCCGCGTCGTCCGGATGGGAGGCGCGATCTCGCTGCTCGGCCTGCCTTCGGGGACGATGCAAATGGACTTCGCCAAGGACGTGATTTTTCGCGGCGTCACGATCCATGGCATCATCGGGCGGCGGGTCTTTCAAACCTGGGACCTGATGCGGCAGCTTTTGAAGCAGGGCCTCGCGCAAACGTTCATGTCGACCGGGTTCGTGACCCACGACCTTCCGCTGCAAAAATTCGAAGAGGGTTTCGCCGCCCTCCGCAGCGGCGACGGGCTCAAGGTCCTCCTGCGGCCGAGGTGACAAGGCTCTCACACTATTGCGTCTATCATGGATACCGTTCAACTGATCAACGACGAGCTCGACCGGCTTCGCAAAACGAAGACCTACAAGTACGAGACCCCGCTCGAAAGCCCCCAAGGGGGCGAGGTGAAGGTGTCAGGAAAAAAAGTCGTGATGCTGGCATCGAACAACTATCTCGGCCTGTCGAACCACCCGGCGATCAAACGGGCGGCAGCGAAGGGCATCAAGGAGTATGGCTATGGGGTCGCATCCGTCCGGTTCCTTTGCGGGACGCAAACGATCCACCGGGCGCTAGAACAAAAAATCGCCAGGTTTCTGCATTGCGAAGACGCCATCCTCTATTCCTCGTGCTTTTCGGCAAACGAGGGTTTCTTCCCCGCACTTGTCAACGAGAAACTGGGGATTGAAGTTTATAAAGACGTTCTTTATAGTGACCGCCTGAATCATGCGAGCATTATCGACGGCCAGCGCCTCTGCCGGCCCGAGCTGGTCGATAAGAAAATCTACCAGCATGCCGACATGGCGGACCTGGAGCGCCAGCTCGGGGAGGACCGGGACAGGGACTATCGCTTTCGCATCATCGCCACCGACGGTGTCTTCAGCATGGAGGGGGACCTGGCTCCCCTCGACAGGATTGCAGCGCTTGCCCGGCGGTTTGGGGCCATGCTGTTCGTCGACGATTCCCATGGGGTGGGAGTGTGCGGCAAAAGCGGCAGAGGAACGCCGGAAGCGAAGGCCGCGCTCGGGAAGATCGACATCCTGACAGGAACGCTGGGCAAGGCGATCGGCGGCGCCGCCGGCGGATACATTTGCGGCACAGAGGCGATGATTTCTTATTTGCGGCAGAAGTCGCGGCCCTACACATTTTCGAATTCGCTGCCGCCCCCGATCGTCTACGGGGCGATGGCTGCCTTCGATTTGCTGAGCCGGGATAGGTCGATCGTGGGCCGGCTGCATAGAAACACGCTCTATTTCCGGCGGAAGGTCAAGTCGCTCGGCTTTTCAATCATAGACGGCGAACACCCCATCGTGCCGATCATGCTGGGGGATGCCGCCGTGGCGCAGGACATGAGCGCCGCGCTGCTAAAAGCGGGCGTCTACGTTAAGGGATTGTGGTTTCCGGTCGTGCCGAAAGGCGAGGCGCGCCTGAGGGCCCAGATCTCGGCCGGGCACACCACGAAGAATCTTGACCGGGCGCTCGAAGCTCTGGAGCGCGTCGGCAAAAAAATGAAGGTGATTTGAGATTCGGGCGGCGTTTCGCTAGATTAAACAAGGGATCGGCACTAAAAAAAGGAATATGGATGAAACAGCTTACTGAAGCGAATATACTCGATGCGCTGCGCCTCGTGAAGGATCCGGACTTGCACCGGGATATTGTCGCGCTGAACTTTATAAAAAACCTGAAAGTCGGCGGGAAGGACGTCAGTTTCACGATCGAGCTGACGACTCCATCCTGCCCGGTCAAGGACGAGCTGAAAGCCGCCGCCGAAAAGGCGATCCGGGATCATATCGAAAATGTCGGAACGATCACCATTGAGATGACCTCGAATGTCCGTACGAGCAATGCTCAGCAGAAGGCCGTCCTCCTTCCCGGCGTGAAGAATACGATCGCCGTCGCCAGCGGCAAGGGCGGGGTCGGCAAGTCGACGGTTGCGGTGAATCTCGCGGTGTCGCTTGCGCTCGACGGCGCGAGCGTGGCGCTGATCGACGCGGACATTTACGGGCCGAGCATCCCGCTCATGATGGGCATCAACGAGCGCCCGAAGGTGGTCGATCAAAAACTGGTTCCGCTCGCGGCCCATGGCGTCAAGGTCATGTCGATCGGATTTCTCGTGGACCCGATGCAGGCGGTGATCTGGCGCGGGCCGATGGTCAGCGGCGCCCTCAAACAATTCATGTCGGATGTCACCTGGGGCGAGCTCGACTATCTGATATTTGACCTTCCTCCCGGGACCGGCGACATTCATCTCACGCTGGTGCAGTCGATTCCGCTCTCGGGTTCGGTCATCGTGACGACGCCCCAGGATATTGCGCTTGCCGACGTCAGGAAGGCGTATAAGATGTTCGAGAAGGTGAACGTCCCGATTCTCGGGATCATCGAAAACATGAGCTATTACATATGCCCGGACTGCGGCCACCGGGAAGACATTTTTGCCACCGGCGGCGGCGAACGGGCATCGGCGGAATTAGGAACGTCGTATCTGGGAGGGATTCCGATCTACACGCCGATCCGCGTTGGGGGCGACATCGGGAAGCCCATCGTTGTCCTCGAGCCCGGCTCGGACCAGGCGAAGCACATCCGTCAGATCGCCCGCTCGATGGCGGCGCAGCTCAGCATCCGCCAGTTCGAGGGGACGCCGGAAATCGAAATTAATCTCAATGTATAGGGGGGTGTAGCGGGCCGCATGGATAAGACTGTTTCCGCGGGTATCCGGGAGCGCGTTGAAAAAGCGCTGGCGAATTGCAGGCCGTATCTGCACGCGGACGGGGGGGATATTGAGCTGATCGAAATCCGGGAGGGTGGGATCGCCATCCTGAAGTATCACGGCACGTGCACGATCTGCCCGATGTCGCCGATGACCCTGCGCGCGGGAATCGAGAGGGCGATCCTCGAGGCCGCACCGGAGGTGAAACGCGTGGAGGCACTCTCCAAGTAAGAAGCCCGTGGGCGGTCTACGTCAGGGATTCCCCGGCGATTTCGGAAATTTTCCCGTCCCTTAGCCTGATGATCCGGCCCCCCGATCTCCTCACGAGTTCGAAATTATGGGTGGCCAGGATGACCGCGGTGCCGCGCGCGTTGATGTTTTTCCGAGACAAACTCGCCCTCGCCCACTGAAAGCACAACGTCGGAGAGGACCACCTGGTGGTCGAATGAGACGGAGACATGGTCGAACCGCACCATTCTCGCCCGATCGTGATGCACGGTCTGACCTTCGGGGTTCACCGCGGCTTGCGTCTATTTCTGGCGATGGAAGCCGCGAGCCGGATCGCCGCGATCATACTGCCTGGATCCGCTTTTCCTTTTCCGGCGATATCGAATGCAGTTCCGTGATCGGGGGAAGTCCGGACAATCGGCAGCCCGGCGGAGAAATTGACGCCTGTTGTAAACCCCATCAGCTTGAACGGGATCAGCCCCTGGTCGTGGTACATTGCCAGCACCGCGTCGTACGCCGTGTGAGCCCCGGAGCCGAAGAAACCGTCTGCCGGAAACGGGCCCTCGGCGCGGATCTTCATCCGGCGGGCACGGGTGATTGCCGGCCTGATCTGGCGCTCGTCTTCTTTCCCGATGTGCCCTCGCTCTCCGGCGTGCGGGTTGAGCCCGAGCACCGCGATACGGGGCGACCGAATGGCGAAGTCAATTCTAAGAGAATCGTGGACGACCTTGAGCTTGCGCACGATATGGGCTGTCGTCAGCGCGCGTGAAACGTCTTTGATCGGGAGATGCACGGTCGCAAGAGCCACCCTGAGATTGCCCGCGACCAGCATCATCGCGACGTTCCGCGCACCTGTTCGCTTCGCAAGCATTTCGGTCTGCCCGGGAAACCGGTAACCCGAACGGAACATCGCGTCCTTCGAAACCGGGCCGGTAACCATGGCGTCGACTCCGCCGTCGAGGCAGAGGGAAATCGCCCGTCCAAGTGCGGTCGCGGCGTCGCGCCCGCTCTCCGCCGAAATCGTGCCGGGTTTGACCCCCCTGGAGCCGGGGGCGGGCCGATACCTGTTCCCGATGATTTCTAGAACCGGTATGCCGGGATTAAGAACCAGGATCCCGCCAGAAGAGGGCTCCGCTTTCTCCAGTTGTATCAGGGAGGCGGGGAGGCCCAACTTCCTGGAATAATAATCAAAGACATCCGGCGAACCGACGAGGACCGGTGAACAGATTCTCCGCACGGCGGGACTTCGCAGGCTCTTGAGAATCACCTCCGGTCCGATTCCGTTCTTGTCCCCCATCGTTATCGCGATCAACGGCTTCATCCGGCGGCCCTGAAGTTACTTGTCTTCAGACTTCGTCTCAAGAAGCTTATACTCGCCCCGGTGGCTCGCATCGACGAAGATGAGTCTCTTGCGGAGATTCGGGTAGCTCCAGATCTCGCGCGGATCGGTCCCCGGTGCGAGGATTCGCTCGACCTTCGCCGGCGGACCGTAGAGAATGTAGGCCTTGCCGCGATCGCTCCTCATTCCGTCCGGTTCGCGGAGAGTCCCGAAATTCTCGGTCGCGTAATCGACCCGGCGGTAGTATTCCGCCATCTCGGGATTGAAGCCGGTGCGTGTGGATTTGGCTTGCTTCGTCCAGAATTCCTCGAAGAGAACCCGCTGCCGCTCGGGAGATGCCGACCTCAACTCGTCGATCAGGCTGTCGGTCGCAATATATCGGAGCGCTTCGATCGCCCTCTGCATATTCCTAAGCGAACGCGGCTTGTCGATCCATCTGACCTTGAACGACAGAGTGCGGTTCAGCGTAGAAACGCCGTCGGCGATGACAGTCTTCAGGTCGTAGTCGCCCTCCTCGAGGGTATCGCCGTTGATCGGGAACCAAACCGAGTACTGGCGGGCGCGCGTTACGCTGCTCACCCGATAGTCGAAACCCTGTCCGCTCCTGGCAGGATCAAGAAATCGGTCCCGGCTCACCGTCGCGGCCGAGAAGGAGTCGGCGGGCGGCGCCGGATGCGGCTCGCGGCCGGGCCTGAAGCCCCGGACGGAGAATGAAAATCGGATCGATTCGGCAGGTGCGCTGCTCACGAGCTCCGCGTAGCCGAAGGCGCTTCTCCCCGGGGGCAAATCGCCCCCGAAGCTGACGGGCGTGATGGGTGTCGTGTCGCTCCGGGCGGACAGAGGCAGGAATACAATGTCGGAGACTGCAAGCTCATTCTTCGAGAAATCCTTCACGACTGCCTTGAGGCTCCTATACAGAGATTTCCGGCTCGATTCAAGATCGTTGAGTTCCACCGCCATTGTGTATTCACCGGGGGAAAGATTGAATGAAAAGATCGCGTCGAGGGTTCGGTTGGGGTCGGCGGCAACCCGCCCGCCCTGCGATCCCATCTGCCGTCTCAGAAGGTCCCGCGCGACAGTCCTGCCGGCGCTATCGAGGATTTCCACATCGACCTCTCCCCGGGCCATGAAAGGGGCGTCAGCTTGCGGGTCTTGATTACGAACGAACACGAAGAACGTAAGCGGGATGCGGACGTAGACGTCGAGCCGGCTCTTTCCAGGAGCGGTGGGGATGAAATTACGGGTTTCGACGAAAAAAGGCAGGGTGGGAGTCCCCGCCCTCCGCTCGCTGCGCTCCGGATGCGCACAGGAGCAGAGAAGCGCACCGAGAATAATCCCGGTTGCCGAAAACGTCAGGATCCGGGTCGGGCGGCTGCTCAGGAAGATTTCCAGTTTTTCAGAAATTCGACCAGCAGTCTGACGCCGACGCCGGAACCCCCTTTCGGGGCGTAGGGGAGCGCTTCGTCGAGAATCGCGGTCCCCGCGATGTCGAGATGTGCCCATTTATAGTCGCCGATGAATTTCTTCAGGAAAAAAGCCGCGGTGATGGCGCCGCCGCCGTGGCCGCCCACGTTCTTGACGTCGGCGACGTCGCTCTTGATCTGCTTGGCATACTCTTCAAACATCGGGAGGGGCCAGACGCGTTCGTATGTCTTTTCGCCCGCCGTCGTCAGATCGCCCATGAGCTTTTCGTCGTTTCCCATCATGCCTGTTACGACGTGGCCGAGCGCGACGACGCACGCCCCGGTGAGCGTGGCAAGATCGATGACCGCCCTGGGTTTAAACCTGGAAGCGTAGGCCAGGGCGTCCGCCAGGATCAGCCGTCCCTCGGCATCGGTATTATCGACTTCCGACGTCTTGCCGCCGTAATGCGTGATGATATCCCCGGGCTTCATCGCCGAACCGCCCAGGAGATTCTCGGTCGAGGAAATCAGCCCCACGATGTGAACCGGGAGACCGAGCCGGGCTGCCGCCTCCAACGTGCCGATGACCGCCGCGGCTCCGCTCATGTCCATCTTCATTTCCGACATTCCGCTTGCGGGCTTGATCGAAATTCCCCCGCTGTCAAACGTGATCCCTTTGCCGATCAGAACGACCGTTTCGAGATTTCGGCGCGCTGCGTTGTATTCGAGGATGATGAACCGCGGAGGTTTGTCGCTCCCGGAATTGACGGCCAGCAAACCTCCGAAACCCGCCCGTTCGATCTTTCTTTTGTCCCAGACCTCTGCCCTGAACCCGTGGGTCCGGGCGGACCGGCGCGCGGCTTCCGCGAGCGTTTCGGGATAAATCTCGTTGGCCGGGGCGTTCTCAAGGTCGCGCGCGAGCGTGACCGCCTCGCACAGGATACCTGCTTCCCGGACGGCCTTCTTCATGGCATCGAGTGAGCCCCGGTCGGGAGAGAAGACGATCAGCTCCTGAAGCTTCACGTCGCGATTCTCCTTCTCGGTAAGGTAGCGATCGAACTTGTACAATGCGAGGACCGCTCCTTCGATCAACGCCTGCGCGATTTCCTGGGCCCCGTACTCGGAGCTTTCAATCGCAGCGGGAAGCAGGATGGCGAGGCGGCGGACTTTCGACGCCTGCGCGCGCTTTGCCGCGGCGGCGGCCGCCCGGCGATAACGCTCGAGTATGCCCGGATACCCGTTCTTCCCCAGGCCCGCGAGCAAGAGCCGCGGGGCACGGATCGTTCTTTCGGTCAGCAGAGAGACGACTTCACCCTCCTTGCCCTCGAACTTTTCAAGCTCCAGCGCACGTTCGATTTTCGCGCCGAACGGCTTCCGGAGGTTCTGGAGCTCCCGGCGGAGCACCTGCTTCTCCTCCGGGAGGACGATCGCCACGGCATCGGCCTGGACCTGCCGGAGGATCGAAAGTTTCGCCGTAAGTTTTATCATACCATCAATCCATGGTGATGTATTTTCCCGACTTTTGGACAACAGCGGAGACGATTTCCCCGAGCCCGGCGCCGAACAGCCTTGCGCCCGCGGCGTTGAGATGCCCGTTGCCGCCGAATTCCTTCGCGAGCTCGTTGACGGGAATGCGGCCCTTCGAGCGGAAACTGATCTTGATGCCGTCCTCGAGCTCATTAAAAAGTACGCCGATCCGCACCCCCCTCACGCTCATCGGGTACGTTGTAAAATTGTCTGTCTCGACTTCGGTCGTCCCGGTCGAGCGAAACATTTCCTGCGTGCATATCAAATAGGCGAGCTTGCCGTCGTGGGCGGTCTTCAGTGAACCGAGGGCTGCCCCCAAAAGACGCAGCCGCCCCGGCGTCCAGCTCTCGTAGACGTTGACGTAAATTTCCGTCGGGTCGGCTCCGCACTCGATCAGATGGGCGGCGATGCGATGGATTTCCGGATCGGTCCTCGGGAACCGGAACGAACCCGTGTCGGTCATGATCGCGGCATAGAGTGCCCGGGCGATGTCCTTCGTGATGGCGACATCCCCGAGCGCCGTAATAAGCCGGTAAACGATTTCCCCTGTGGAGGTGGCTTCCTCATCGATCGCATAATGTTCGGCGAACGGATCCGCATCCAGATGGTGGTCGATGACGATCCTGGGAGCCTTCGATGCGCGGACGAAAGCTTCGAGGCTTCGCAGCCGTTCGGGCTGGTTGGCGTCGAGGATGAAAATGGCCTCCGCGCGTTCGATCGCCGGGCGGTCGCGCTCGGGCGAGAACTGGAGGATCTCCTGCCGGGGATCGAGCCACCGGTAGTTTTCCGGGGTCTCGCTGTGGTTGAGAATGGTCGCGCTCTTGCCGAGCTGCCGCAGCGCGAGGGCGAGGGCGAGCTCGGAGCCGAGACCGTCGCCGTCGGGGTTCACATGCGTCGTGAGGACAAAATTATTGAGGCGTCTGATGATCGGGGTGAGTTCGCGGATTGCCCGATCCGAATCCTGATTTTGCATTCGTTCTGCGAGTTCATAAAAAGAAGGCGATCCCGCAATTCGGGATCGCCCGGAAAGGAATCGTCCTACAAACCTGAGTGCGTCATCCCTCTACTTGATGGTCCAGGTTTCCCCGTGGTTCAACAGTTTTTCGAGGTTGCCTTCGCCCTGTTTCTGCGTGGCCTGTTGTATTTGCTTCGAGACTTCCGCCTCATAGAGCGGCCGCTCGACGGAATAGACGACGCCGACCGGCCTGGGCAGGTCGGGGATGCTCGACATGCGCGCAAGGATGAAGGAAAGCATGGTATCCTTCTCATTATGCACGATCAGGTCGGAGGCAGAATATTTTCCATCTTTGAGAGAGACGACGGTCGGGGTGAACCCTTCGAGCCGGATTCCCTTATCATGTTCTTTGCCGAAAACCATGGGCTTCCCGTGTTCGATAAACACGACGTTGTCGTCCTTGGTCTCCTTTTCCGTGTACTTGAAGAAAGCACCGTCGTTAAAGACGTTGCAGTTTTGGTAAATTTCGATGAAGGACGTTCCCTTGTGGTCGGCCGCCCGCCGGATAATGGTCTGAAGATGCTTCGGATCCCGATCGAGCGTTCGCGCGACGAAGGACGCTTCGGCGCCGAGCGCCACGAGCAGGGGGTTGAACGGATGGTCGATCGAGCCGTACGGCGTCGACTTCGTGACCTTTCCGACCTCCGAGGTGGGGGAATACTGCCCCTTCGTCAGCCCGTAGATCTCGTTATTAAATAAAAGTATCTTGAGGTCGACATTCCGGCGACATACATGGATCAGGTGATTCCCGCCGATGCTGAGCCCGTCGCCGTCTCCGGTCGCCACCCAGATCATGAGGTCGGGGCGGGCGATCTTCAGGCCGGATGCGATGGCGGGGGCGCGGCCGTGAATGGAATGGAACCCGTATGTTTCCATGTAATACGGGAAACGGCTCGAACAGCCGATCCCCGAGACAAAGACGATCCTGTGTTTCGGGATGTTAAGGTCGGGCATAACGCGCTGGACCTGCGCAAGAATGGAGTAGTCGCCGCACCCCGGACACCATCGGACGTCCTGATCGGATTGGAAGTCCTTCGCCGTATATTTGACCGGCGGCGTGACCGGTGCATCCTTGAGTATATCGTCAACTAAATTCATCGTGTTGTTCCTAGTATTTCGTCAATTTTATTTTCTATTTCAATGGCTTTGAACGGCAGTCCCTGCACCTTGCTGAGCGTTATCGCCGGGACCAGATACTTCGCCCGGAGCACCCGGGCAAGCTGACCGAGGTTGAGCTCGGGAACGAGGACATTCTTGAAGTTGTACAGGATTTCTCCAACATTTTTCTGGAACGGGTTGATGTATTTCAGTTGCAGGTGGGAGACAGACTTTCCTTCCTTGCGCTTCTCTTCGACTGCAGTGCGGATCGCGCCATAGGTGCCGCCCCAGCCGACGACCAGCAGGTCGCCTTTCTGATCGCCTTCGACCACGGCGGGAGGGATGTCGTCGGCGATGCGATCCACCTTGGCCTGTCGCATCTTCACCATGAATTCGTGATTCTCCGGGTCGTAGCTGACATTTCCGGTGATGTGCTCCTTCTCCAGTCCGCCGATCCGGTGTTCCAGCCCCGGCGTTCCGGGAATGGCCCAGGGGCGGGCGAGCGTTCGTTCGTCCCGCATATACGGCTGAAAGCCTTCGGGGTCCGTCCTGAACTTCGGCGCGATGTCGGGAAGGGAAGCGACCAGGGGAATCAGCCAGGGCTCGGCGCCGTTGGCAAGGTAACCGTCGGAGAGGATGATCACCGGGGTCATGTACTTGATCGCAATCCGGACCGCTTCAAAAGCAGTCAGGAAACAGTCGGCAGGCGTGCTCGCCGCGATCACGGGGATCGGCGCCTCGCTGTTCCTGCCGTAGAGCGCCTGAAGCAGGTCCGCCTGTTCGGTCTTCGTGGGCAATCCCGTGCTCGGGCCCCCGCGCTGAACGTCGCAGATGATCAACGGCAGCTCGAGCATCACGGCGAGTCCCATCGCCTCTGTTTTCAGAGCCATGCCGGGGCCGCTCGTCGTCGTGACGCCGATCGCGCCGCCGTAGGATGCGCCGATGGCGGAAGAGATGCCGGCAATCTCATCCTCCGCCTGAAAGGTCTTGACCCGGAAATTCTTGTGTTTCGCAAGTTCATGGAGGATGTCGCTCGCCGGCGTGATCGGATAACTTCCCAGGAACAGGTCGAGTCCCGACTTTACCGACGCTGCAATCAAGCCCCAGGCAACCGCCTCGTTGCCGGTGACGCTCCGGTACTTCCCGGGAGCGAGCGGTGCGGGCTTCACTTCGTAGCGCACGGCGAAAATCTCCGTCGTTTCTCCGAAGGCGTAGCCGGCTTTCAGGACGCGGGTGTTCGCCTCGATGAACTCGGGATTCTTCTTGAACTTTTCCTGAATCCACTTGATGGTGGGCTCGAGCGGGCGGGTGAACATCCAGTACATCATTCCGAGCGCGAAGAAGTTCTTGCTGCGCTCAACGAGCTTATTCGAAAGCCCAAGGTCGTCGAGGGCATTGTGCGTCAGTTTCGTGATGGCGACCGCGTGGACCTGGAATTTCGAAAGCGATCCGTCTTCCAGCGGGTTGGATTCGTAGCCGGCCAGCTTAAGATTCTTTTCGTTGAAGCCGTCCGAATTGGCGATGATGATCCCGCCGTCGCGCAGGCTTCGAAGATTGACCTTCAGAGCCGCCGGATTCATGGCCACAAGGACGTCGCAGGCATCGCCCGGGGTGTTGATCTCGGTGGAGCCGAAGTGTATCTGAAATCCGCTGACCCCGAACAGCGTGCCCGCGGGGGCGCGGATTTCCGCCGGAAAATCCGGCAACGTGCTCAGGTCGTTTCCGAGGAGCGCCGTCGTGCTCGTGAACTGCATGCCGGTAAGCTGCATCCCGTCGCCCGAATCCCCGGCGAACCGGATCGTTACTTCATCGAGATTTTTGAATGCCTTATTCATACAATGTTTTAACCGAGTTCGTTGAGAAAGGGGAACCACCTCGACAGGTACCCGGAAAGGATCGAAAGGTAGTTTGTCATGATCAGGGCGCCCACGCCGACGAGCAAAACTCCGCCCACGACCTCGACCGTGTGCAAATGCCGTTTAAACCGGTTGAAGACGCCCAAAAACGCCGTGAGGCTCATTCCGGTCAGGAGGAACGGGATCCCGAGCCCGAGCGAGTAGGACGCGAGGAGAACCATCCCTTTTCCCACGCTGTCCTGCTGGCTCGCAATCGCCAGGATCGCGGCGAGGATGGGCCCGATGCAGGGCGTCCACCCGAACGCGAACGCCAGGCCGACAAGAAAAGCGCCGAATAAACCGAGCCTCTTCCCCCCGGTTTGGAATCGTTTTTCGTAATTCAGGAACGGGATTTTGAACAACCCCGCCATGTGCAGCCCGAAAATGATGATAATCACGCCGGCGACCTTGCTGATGATGCCGATCTGTGCGTGGAGGAATTCCCCGACAACTGTGGCGGAGGCTCCGAGCGCGATGAAGACCACCGAGAACCCGGCTATGAAAAAGACGGAATTTAAGACAATCCGGTTCCGCAAGCGCGAACGATTTTCAGTATTCTGCATCTCATCGAAGGAGACGCCGGAGATAAACGAGAGATAGCCCGGAACGATCGGCAGGACGCAGGGAGAGATGAACGACAAGAATCCGAAGAGAAACGCCGTCAAAATGCCTACATTTTCCAATGCATGTCCTCGATTGTTCCCGCTCCCGCACTCAAAATACCAATTTTTTGGGGAAGAATCAATCAGAGGAGTGCTGCGTCGCGGACCGGCAGGCGGCGATCCTTCGCAGACGGGCGGCACGCGGCTGTTCCGCCCGGAGGGAAATTACTCGCGGACGACCCAGGCCTTTAGTTTGCCGGCCACCCCGCCCTGGAGCTTCACGGTGACGGTGTAGATCCCGAGGGCCTTGATGGGCTCTTCAAGCTCGATCATCCGCTTGTCGATCGTGAAGCCCTTTTCCTTCAGGGCGTCTGCGATCATCTGACCGGTTACCGAACCGAAGAGCTTCTCGTCCTCTCCGACCTTCATCTTGAGCGTGATCGAGACTTTCTCAAGCTCGGCCGCCAGCTTTTCCGACTGATGAAGCTCCTTCTTCTGGCGGTCCCCATGCTGCTTTTTCTCCTCCTCGAGCGCCTTCAGGTTGCCCGGCGTCGCGGGATAGCCGATCCTGCGGGGGATGAGATAATTGCGGCCAAACCCATCCCTCACCTCGACGAGATCTCCGAGCTTTCCGAGCTTCTCGAAGTCCTGGCGTAGTATGATTTTCATAATTTTCCTTTCGCGCGTTATCTGATGGTTTCGGAGACGAACGGCAGCATCGCGAGATGGCGCGCGCGCTTGATCGCTTTCACGAGCTGCCGCTGATGCCCTGCGCAGGTGCCGGTAATCCGCTTCGGAATAATCTTTCCCTGCTCCGAGACAAACCGAACCAGCCGTTTTTCGTCCTTGTAATCGATGCTGGTCTCCTTGTTCTCGCAGAAGCGGCAGACCCGATGTTTCCTGATTTGCTGATCTTGTTTCGCCATGGTTTATGTTCCCTGTGACTGAGATGATGGTTGGTCTTTCAACAACCGCGATTCCTCGCTCGTGAGGAACTTGTCGAAAGAGAAATCTTCCACGGTTGTGAACTCCTCCTCGTTCGCGGGCGCGTGGGGCACCGATTGCGTGCCGTTGGTCGTATGGCGGAAAACAGGATCCTTCGTCAGGTTCCCAGCCATAATGATGTAATTGAGTTCGGGCAACTTCAGGTCGGCCATAATCGTCTCCTCGTAGGATTGATCATGAGATCGCGTGAACGCCAACTACCGGGCTTTCGGCGCAGGCGGAGCCCCAGGCTCGTCGTCGAAGAAAAGCGGTTTCCTTTCGGTTGCCGGGGCTGTCGCGGCTGTTGGAGCTGCCGGAACCACCGGAGCTGTGGATGGAGCGGCGATAGGTTCGGACGCCGGAGCCGCCGCCGCGGCCTGCTGGCGCGCTTTCACGGCGCGGGGATCTACCAGAACGATGAGGAACCGGAGGAAATTCTGATCGAGCAGAAACGATCGCTGGAGCTGGGTGATGACCGGTCCTGTGCCGACGAACTCGATGTTGACGTAGAAGCCGTTATTCTTCTTCTGAATTGTGTAGGCGAGCCGCTTCCTTCCCCATTTATTGATCGCGGTAATCTCTCCTCCGTTCCGCGTAACGATTTCCTGGACATGGGTGATGACACCTTCGATCTGGCTGTCGTCGAGGGAAGCATTGACGATGAAGGTCGTTTCGTAGAGACGCTTACGGTGATCCATGGTTTGCCCTCTGGTCATTGGTGAACAAATGTTCCCCGAATAATTGTCCCTTTTGCGGGATCAAATGCAGGGAAAGGGTTTATGTCTGCAAGCCGTTGAAACGGCTGATGGCCGCTTCCACACTTTCAGTCGCCGCGACGAGCGCGGCATCGCGCCCCCGGGCGATCAGGCGGCGGACAGCTTCGCGTTCCTGCTGTTCGAAAGGAGAGAGAACGTACCGTGCCAACTCCTTCTTGTCCTTCGGCATCGTTTCGCCGCCGATCCCGCATCTCAGCCGGGGGAACGCGTTCGATCCGAGTTGTTCGATGATCGAATAGAGGCCGTTGTGACCTCCGTCGCTCCCTTTCAGGCGCAGCCGGAGCGTCCCGAGGGGAAGATGGAAGTCGTCGACAATAATAAGAACATCGTCCAGGCCAAGCCCGTGCGTTTCAACGACCGCCTTTACCTCTTCCCCCGAATTATTCATGTAGGAGCGGGGCTGGACCAGGAGAATCTTCTTGCCGTCGATCAGCGCCGGCGCCGTAAGAAACGTCCCGCCTTCCCTGCGGAGCCTGACATTCAGGGATTCCGCAATCGCGTCAATAACCGCAAACCCGATGTTATGTCTCGTCCCGTCGTACTCTGAACCGGGATTACCGAGACCGATCAGCGCGCGCACACGATGGGATCCCGCAAACGCGGAGTCCTACTTTTTCTTTTCTTTTTTACCCGCGGGAGCAGGAGCTGCTTCCGGAGCGGCCGCAGCGCCCTTCGGAGCCGCCGCGCCCTTCTGGGCGCCCTTGGCGACCGGCTCCGCCTTCTTCTCTGCGCCCTCTTCGCCCTCTTCACCCTCTTCGGGCTTCTTGCCCTTCGCGATGACCTCGGGCTCCGCCGTTTCTTCAACCGCGGCGGCCGCCGGAGCTACCTCCTTCTCGACCGTCGGGGGCACGACGCCGACGATGGTCCCGGCTTCGCTTTCGAGGACCGTGACGTTCTCGAGCTTGATGTCGCGGACATGGATGAAGTGATTGATCTTCAGGTTCTCGGGATTGACTTCAATATGTTCCGGAATGTCCTTCGGCAGGCACATGATCTTGAGCTTGTGAATGATCTGCTGGAGGATCCCGCCGTCCCTCACCCCGACCGGAGTCCCGCCGGTGACGATCACAGGCACCTCGATCGTGATCTTTTCATCCTGCCTGAGTCCCTGCAGGTCGAAATGGATCGCCCGGTCGGTCACGGGATCGAACTGGATGTCGCGAAGGATGCAGCTCTTCGAGCTTCCGTCGCCGAGTTTCAGATTCACGATGTGCGTTTCATGCGTGTAGATGAGGGGCTTCAGGCTTTTCTCCGGGACGGCGATCGGGATATTCTTCTCCCCGTGGAGATAAAAAACCCCGGGCACCTTGCCCTCCCGCCGGATCGCACGCGAGTGCTTGCCGAGCTGTTTCCTGACTTCCGCTTCCAACAGTATTTCACGCATGGAAAGGTCCTCTTCTACCCCTTATCGACATCGAACAGGGAGCTGATTGATTGATTTTTGAAACCGCGTTTAATGGCTTCTGCAAAAATATCCGCCACCGACCTGACTTCGACCACTTTGGATTTCGCGCACTTTGAATCGAGGGCGATCGTGTCGGTCACGAAGACCTTCGAGACCGGCGATGACTCGATCCGCTCGACGGCATTGCCCGAAAGCAGCGGATGCGTGCACGCGCCGTAAATTTCCTTTGCGCCTTCGTTACGGAGCGCCTCGGCCGCCGCGCAAAATGTCCCGCCGGTGTCGATCATATCGTCCACAATCAGAATGTTCCGGCCCTTTGCTTCGCCGATGATATTCAAGACTTCCGCCTGATTGGGCTTCGGCCTGCGTTTGTCGATCAGTATCAGACCCGCCCCGAGCCGTTTCGCAAAGGCCCGCGCCATCTTGATTCCGCCCACATCCGGCGAGACGACGGTCAGGTTCGGTATTTTCTTTTTTAGAAAGAACGAAACGTACACCGCCGAAGAATACAGATGGTCGACGGGGATATCGAAGAATCCCTGAATCTGCGGCGCGTGCAGATCCATCGTAATCACACGGTCTACGCCCGCCTTCGCAATGAGATTTGCAACCAGCTTCGCGGTGATCGAAACCCTCGGCTGGTCCTTGCGATCCTGCCTGCCGTACCCGAAGTAGGGCATCACTGCCGTCACCCGCCGCGCCGAGGCGCGTCTGGCGGCGTCGACCAGGATGAGCAGCTCCATCAGGTTGTCTGCCGGCGGATTGGTGGACTGGATGATGAAGACATCCGATCCCCGAATGTTCTCGGCGTATTTTACCCAAATTTCGCCGTCGCTGAAATTCCGAATCTGGCATTCGCCCAGGCGCTGACCGACCAGCTTGGCGATCCTTTCCGCGAGCCGGGGATTGGAACGGCCGGCAAAAAGTTTCAACTCAGGCATTCAGGGTTCGATACAGGGTTGAGGACGTTCAGACGATCGCCGAAAAGCCCGTGGATCTCTCGTTTTCCCGGATGAATTGGGGACACAATATAAGAAGAATCTTCAAAATCCGCAAGGTTTATTGCGATGTCCCCCGTAAAGGGGGAGGGGCGCCCGGACCTCGGTTCGCGCCCTTCATCCTCCAGAAGAAGTACGCCGGGACTCCCAGAAGCACGATCACCGCTCCGATGAGGGAGTCGCGGGGGATTTCGACGACCGTGTCGAGCAATAGATAGATGGAGAACAGGATGAAGAGGAGGGGCGTGTACGGATATCCCCATGCCTTGTATGGCCGCGCCGCCTGAGGGTTTCTTGAACGCAGCAGGAATACTGCGCCCACGCTCATCAAGTAGAAGAACCATGAGGGGAACACGACATAGGTGGCGAGCTGATTGAACGTCCCTGAATAGACGAGTATGGAAGCAACAACGCACTGGATGATAAGGGATGGAACGGGAGTCTTGAAGCGCGGGTGGATTCTCGACAGCCAACTGAAAAAAAGGCCTTCCTTCGCCATCGCATAGTAGATCCTGGGGCACGTGAAAATATAACCGTTGTTTGCGCCGAAGGTTGAGATGATCACCGCGATTGCCACAGCCGCCGCGCCGGCGGTTCCCATGATTTTTATCGCGGCATCTGAGGCGACCATCTGCGAGCCCGCGATCGAGCTCAACCGAAGAACGTAAATCAGCGCGACATTCACGGCGACATAGAGGCCGGTTGCAATGAGCGTGGACAGAAAGAGCGAGCGGGGGATCGTGCGATGGGGGTTTTTCACCTCACCGGCCACGTACGTGATCTCGATCCAGCCGTCGTAGGCGAAGAGCGCCGCGACCATCGAAAGCAAGAGCGGCCCGGCGAGCATTGAGAGGGGTTCGGTCGGAAGCACGGGCGAGAAATTTGCCGTCGTGCCGCCCGTGAGCGCAAAACAGAAGAAGACCAGCAGGATCAGCGAACCGATTTTCAGAAGCGTAAATCCGTTTTGAACCAGCGCGCCGAACTTTATTCCGAAGCAGTTAATCGCTGTCAGAAGAACGATGGATGCGATTGCGACGGAGATCGTCGACCCGTGACTCATCGGGAAAAAGTATCCGAGATACAGGGCGAAGGTTACGGCGACGGCGGCAATCGAGGCGGTGTTGATGCATGCAAATGCCGCCCAGCCGTAAAGAAATCCCCAGACCGGCCCGTAGGCCTCGCGCAGGTAGACATACTGTCCTCCCGCCTTCGGCATCATTGCACCGAGCTCTGCGACGGAGAGCGCCCCGAAGAGACTGACGATTCCGCCGACGGTCCAGACGAGAATGACGGTCAGCGAGGAGTGGAGGTGCAAGGCAATCGTGGCTGGAACGATGAAGATGCCGGATCCGATCATGCTTCCGACATTGATCATCGTTGAATCGAGAAGCGAGAGCTCCCGGGGGAGTTCGGAATCGGCGGTCAGCGGGCCGGGTTGTTCAGTTCCTTCCATCGGGAGAACTCATCGGGCCTGAGCAATTCTCGTGCGACTTCAGCCCGTGGTTTTTAGGGAGGATCCATCCGGCGCATTCAATGCCTTTCTGTAAGCATCCTTCAAGAGGCACTGAAAGTGGTACACACCCTTTTCCATTTCCACGGAAAACCGGCCCCGATCATAGGCAACGGATTCCAGTCCGTGCTGAACATGTTCACAGATCTCGGCGTCTTCCTGCTGGATCCGATCGCTGTAGGCGATGTCCTCTTCGATGGACCGTATCGCCTCGGGCGAATCGACGTGGTCGTAATAATAGTCAAAGACGACCTTTGTCCGGTCGTGCGCCAGGGGAACGACTATGTTTGTCTGCATCCGGCCGGGGAGGATGTTCAGCATGATATTTGGGAAGATGAAATAGTAGAAGGCCCGCCCATTGGGGGAGCCGCCGGGGGCGGAACCCGCCGCGGAGCGACTCGAAGAATCCGAATGAGTCCGCGAGCTTCCCGCCGGCGGCTTCATCGATCCGTAGATCGAATCGCCGGTGAGCGGACTGTGCTGGAGCGAATAATACCCGAACGTTTCCGTGACATAGCTCTGATAATCGAGCAGATTGCAGAGCTCGGGATGAACATAGGGGAGATGGTACCCTTCGAGGTAGTTGTCGACGTACACCTTCCAGTTACACTTCAATTCGTAGTTGATTCTCTTGTAGAAATGTTTCGCACCCGGCTCCATCGGGGCGATACGCTCCCGGATACCGCCAAGCAGCGCGCGGAGACCGATTCGACCGTCAAGCCGCTCACCGGAGAGATTCACGAAGTGTAAGCCCTCCCAGGAGTCGAGCGGCACCGGGATCAGACCGTAGTCCTTCCGGTCGAATAATTCAACGCGATCGAATTGCGGGACTCCCCTCAGCATCCCTTCAAGCGTGTAGGTCCATCCATGATATTTACACTGAAGCGCGTTGCAATTCCCGTTCTCTTCGATGGCGATCGGGCCGCCGCGGTGGCGGCAGACGTTATAGAATCCCCGTATGCGGCCGTCCTTCCCATGAACAAGAATCACGGGGTTCCCTGCGACTGTACCGATAAGAAAGTCTCCAGGTTTTTGCAGACGGCCGGAATGACCGATGAGCTGCCACGTCCTTGCGAAGATGCTCCGTTTGTCGATTTCAAAGAACCGGGGGTCGGTGTACCACGTTGACGGAATCGTCTCGGAGCGTTCGAGGGGATCGATCCTGAGGTCGCGCTCGGCAATGGGAGGAGGGGTGAAAGTGTTGTTCATGAAGGTTCAGGACGATTGCGAAAGATCGAACGCCTCAATACCGACGCGCCGGGGAACGAAGGAAGGGTTCTCCGAACCTATTCATTTCTCGAGCTTCACGACACGCGATCCGACAAAATCGCCGGCGTGGAGAGTGATGAAATAGAGACCGGCTTTCAAATCCCGCGTTCCTCCCTTAGAAGCGTCCCAAATAACATGATGGTATCCGGCGGGCCACGTTTCCGAAACGAGGGTCTCGACTATGTCCCCTACAGGATTCTGAGCCACGAGGAGAACATCAGACTCACGCGGAATTGTGATGTCGACTGCCGTCGTGGGATTAAAGGGGTTGGGATAGGGAGCGCTGATCGAATACGCTGTCGGAATTCCGCCACCCAGAGGCCCGCCGGCGGCCGAGGGAAGCTTGGGGCCGGTAGGACCGTGTGATGCGGTCTGACAGCTTACGACGAGAAACGCTGCAGACAGGACAGCGATGGCCGGGCGGTGAAACGCGTTCAAGGATCTTCTCCTGATTGGCAGTTTCATACAATCCTCCGTGAGACTCGCTACAGCGTGATGCCGAACTTTGCCGTGAGCAGGAAGCCGCCCACGTTTCCAAGCCCGCCCTCATCGCTGAAGCCGAGCCGGTTGACATCATAATTGGCCGCGAAACTAATCGTGAAGGCACCGCCAAGCGGACGCTCAATACCCAACCCGAGCGCGATCCCGTAGCCGAAATAGTTTGCCGCCTCGCTGATCTCATCAAGAGGCGCGGGGCCGCTGTAGTCCGTCACGAGGTAGGTCGCCGAGAATCGGCTCCAATAGAATTCGGCACCTCCTCCAAAATAGGGGGTCCAATTGCCGAAATCGATAAAAGTTTTCGGAATATAGTAATGAACCCCGAGGGTGGCCGGCATCAGCGCGAGCGATATATCCCGATCAGATTTTAATGCGTGGTTAATCCTCTTGAAACTCACGTAGAGATCCGCCGCCTGGGCAATCGGATAATCGAATTCGATGCCGAGGGAGATGGGACCTTCTGAAGAGCCGAAAAACAGGCTTTGAGAATAGTTCGTCCGGAATGATTGCCGGGCCGGGCTATAATAACCGAGCTCCAGCGCGATCGCCATCTTGCGGCGCTCCGGCGTTTCTTCCTGCGAAAATGCGAGCTGCTGCAGTCCCAAGATCCCGGCAAATACCATCAGGATCGTTTTCACTCGAATCGAGCCGTCAAAAAAGGGGGGAAATTGGATGCAAGGAATGTAGGAAGAACGCGGGCGACTTTCAACTGCTCAGAACGTGGCAAATCCCTCAAGAATTTTGTATCTTTATTTCACCCTTCGGAGAAAATGCCCAAACGCTCAGACCTGCATTCAATCCTCGTCATCGGCGCGGGGCCGATCGTCATCGGCCAGGCCTGCGAGTTCGATTACTCGGGCACGCAGGCATGCCGGGTCCTCAAGGAGGAAGGTTTTCGCGTCGTTCTCGTTAACAGCAATCCCGCCACGATCATGACGGATCCGGAGTTTGCCGACCGGACCTACATCGAGCCGATCACTCCCTATTTCGTCGAAAAAATCATCGAGCGGGAACGCCCCGACGCCCTCCTCCCCACGATGGGCGGCCAGACGGCGCTGAATACCGCGGTTTCCCTCGCCGAAAGCGGGGTGCTCGACAAATACCATGTCGAACTGATCGGAGCAAAGCTGGAGGCGATCAAGAAGGCGGAAGACCGGCAGCTCTTCCAGCAGACGATGCGCGACATCGGATTGAATACTCCGCGCGGAGGCATGGTCCACTCGGTTACCGAAGCGCTCAAGCTCGCAGGGGAGCTCGGGTTTCCGATTATCATACGCCCCTCCTTTACGCTCGGCGGGAGCGGGGGCGGGACGGCATATAATATTGAGGAATTCAAGTCGACCGTCGAACATGCGCTTTCGGCGAGCCCGGTCCGGGAGGTGCAGATCGAGGAATCGGTCATCGGCTGGAAGGAGTTTGAGCTTGAGGTGATGCGCGATCTCAACGACAATGTCGTCGTGATCTGTTCGATCGAGAATCTCGATCCGATGGGGGTCCACACCGGAGACTCGATCACCGTGGCGCCGGCTCAAACCCTCACCGACAAAGAATATCAGTCGATGCGCGACGCGGCCAAAAAGATCATCCGGGCGATCGGGGTCGAGACGGGTGGATCGAACATCCAGTTCGCGGTCAATCCCACCGACGGAAGAATGCTCGTGATCGAGATGAATCCGCGAGTATCGCGTTCCTCGGCGCTGGCCTCGAAGGCGACCGGCTTCCCGATAGCCAAGATGGCGGCGAAGCTCGCCGTCGGCTACACGCTGGATGAAATCCCCAACGACATCACGAGGAAAACGCCGGCCTCGTTCGAGCCGACGATCGATTACTGCGTGGTCAAGATCCCGCGATGGGATTTCGAGAAATTCAAAGGTGTCGACGATACTCTCGGAATCCAGATGAAATCGGTAGGCGAGGCGATGGCATTCGGGCGGACGTTCAAGGAAGCGCTGCAAAAAGCGCTCCGGTCGCTCGAGCAGGGCCGCTACGGCCTGGGATCAGACGGCAAGGATGAGGCGGAATTCGAGTCAACCGACGAAGCCCGGAAGCACGCACTCCGCGAGCGGGTCATCCAGCGTTTGCGCACGCCGAAAGCCGATAACATTTTTTACGTCCGTCACGCTCTCCGGCTGGGGGTCAGCGTCGACGAGCTCTATGAAATTACGAAGATCGACCGGTGGTTTCTTTTCAACATCAAACAAATCGTCGATATGGAACAAGAGCTTGCGGAATATGCCGCCTGAAGCGAAGAAAATCACGCGGGATATCCTGCTGCGCGCCAAGCAATACGGGTTTTCGGACCGTCAGCTCGCGCATCTTTTTAAAACGGACGAGCCGGCCATTCGCACGCTCAGGCGGCGGATGGATGTGCGGCCGGTGTTTAAGACGGTCGATACGTGCGCCGCGGAGTTCGAGGCCTCTACGCCGTACCACTATTCGACGTACGAATCGGAGAACGAGGCGACGAGAACGGATCGAAAGAAGGTGATTATATTGGGCGGCGGCCCGAACCGGATCGGGCAGGGGATCGAATTCGACTATTGCTGCGTGCAAAGCGTTTTCGCCCTGAAGGAAGAAGGGTACGAGACGATCATGATCAACTGCAACCCGGAGACCGTCTCCACCGATTACGACCAGACCGACAAACTCTACTTCGAGCCGCTCACGCTTGAAAACGTTCTGGATGTCTGCGACATCGAAAAGCCCGACGGCGTGATCGTGAGTTTCGGAGGCCAGACTCCCCTTAAGCTCGCGCGGAAACTGGAGGCCAACGGAATCAAGATTCTGGGGACTTCCCCCGAAGGGATCGATATCGCGGAGGACCGCAAGCGATTCGGAGAGCTGCTGAAAAAACTTCAAATCCCTTTTCCCAGGGCGGGCACCGCAAGCTCCGTGGCGGAAGCGACCGTCGTCGCGAATTTGATCGGCTATCCGGTGCTCGTGCGTCCCTCGTACGTGCTGGGCGGCCGGGCCATGGAGATCGTGTACAAGCCCGAATCGCTGCAGGAGTACATGAAGGCCGCCGTGGACGTTTCGCCGGACCATCCGGTGCTCATCGACAAATTCCTCGAAGACGCGAAGGAATTCGATGTGGACGCGGTTTGCGACGGCAAGGACGTATTGATCGGCGGCGTGCTTCAACATATCGAGGAAGCGGGGATCCATTCCGGCGACAGCGCCTGCGTCCTCATGCCGCAGGTCGAGAGTGTCCAGGTGATCGAGCAGTTGAAGGATTTTACGCGCAAACTTGCGCTCGCGCTCGGCGTGCGCGGCCTGATCAACGTGCAGTGCGCCGAGAAGGACGGGATCGTGTACGTGCTGGAAGTGAACCCGAGGGCATCCCGGACGGTGCCATTTGTGAGCAAGGCGATGGGGGTGCCGCTCGCTAAAATTGCGGCGAAGGTGATGGTGGGCCGCACGTTGAAGGAGCTCGGTGTGCCGCTCGAAGCCCCGCCAAAGTATATCGCCGTGAAAGAGCCGGTCTTTCCGTTCGGAAAATTTCCCAAGGCCAAGGTCTATCTCGGGCCCGAGATGCGGTCGACGGGGGAGGTGATGGCGATTTCCGAAACCTACGGAGAAGCGATCGCAAAAGCGTTCATCGGGGCAGGAGGAAATCTCCCCGTGAGCGGCGGAGTGTTTATCAGCGTAAACGACAACGATAAGAACTATCGAATGATCGAGGTCGCAAAGGGGTTCAGGAAGCTGGGATTCCGCATCGTCGCTACGGCGGGCACCGCTGCGTTTCTGGCCGGACACAACGTCGCGTGCGAGAAGATCTTCAAGGTGAATGAGGGAAGGCCCAATGTTGTGGACTTTATCAAGAATGGCGATATCCGCGTTCTGATCAACACGCCACTCGGCGAAACGTCCCGCTTCGACGAGCTCTCGATCGGCGGCGCGGCGATCGAAGCAAAGCTGCTGATGATTACAACGATCTCCGCCGCGGCCGCCGTGGTAAAAGGCATCCAGTGGATGCGGGAACAAAAATCGACGGTCAAGAGTTTGCAGGAGTACCATCACGAGGCCTTCTCATCCAGTGTTCTATAACCCATGTTGAAAACGAAGCGTGCGCCGGCGCTCAGGGAGAAAAAACCGCAGGGAGCCGCGGTACCTTCGAAGAACCACGTCAACATCGTCATACGGGGCGCCCGCGTTCACAACCTCAAGAATATCAGCCTCGAGCTTCCCCGGAAGAAACTGATCGTTCTCACCGGCGTGAGCGGTTCCGGTAAATCGAGCTTGGCGTTCGATACGATCTACGCCGAAGGGCAGAGGAGATTCGTTGAAAGCCTCTCCGCCTACGCCCGCCAGTTCCTCGAACGGATGGACAAGCCCGACGTCGATTTCATCCAGGGGATCAGTCCCGCGATCGCCATCGAACAGAAAACCACCGCACGAAACCCGCGCTCCACCGTCGGGACGGCAACCGAAATTTACGACTACCTGCGGCTCCTCTTCGCCCGCATCGGGAAAACTTATTGCTCGAAATGCGGCGATGAGGTCAAGCGCGATTCGGTACAATCGGTCATCGAGGTGCTGCGCGCGAGGAACAACGGCCGCGGGGAGCTCAAGCTCTCGGTGCTCTTTCCCCTTCCGGATCATCCCAAGGCATCGACACTCGAAGAACTCGAGAATCTGAAGAAGCAGGGGTTCTTCCGGGTTCTCTACAAACGGGAACTGATCGATCTGGGCGAGC
The DNA here is from genome assembly GCA_035635475.1 of Bacteroidota bacterium. Classification (GTDB taxonomy): domain Bacteria; phylum Bacteroidota; class Ignavibacteria; order UBA10030; family SZUA-254; genus VBOC01. Next base: position 51,038 of record DASQAZ010000078.1, read on the forward strand.
GAACGATCGACGCCGACATCGAGAAGAAAGACGTTCTCGTGCTTGTGGATCGCCTGGTCTTCCGACCCGGCGGCGACGACAAGCGGCTCGCGGACTCGGTTGAGATGGCATTCAGGGCCGGCGACGGCTACGCCGTGGTGGCATTCCCCGACGAACAGGGGACGCTCGAGTTTAACCAGCACTTCGAATGCCCCCGCGACCACATCCGCTACGAGGAGCCCGATCCGCGCCTCTTCTCGTTCAATAATCCGTTCGGAGCCTGCCCGAAGTGCCAGGGGTTCGGACGGTCGGTTGGGATCGATATGGACCTCGTCGTGCCGGACAACGGAATGTCGATCCGGGACGGTGCGATCCAGCCCTGGACCGCGCCGAAGTGGCACGACAAACTGCGCGATGTTCTCCGGATCGCTCACAAGGCGAAGCTGCGCGTGGACATTCCGTTTAAGGACCTGTCGCAGCGGGAACTCGACATTGTCATGAACGGAACGGAAGGGTTCGACGGGATTCGTGGATTTTTTAAGATGGTAGAGCGCAAGCAGTACAAGATTTACTACCGGATGCTGCTCAGCCGGTACAGGGGCTACACGCTCTGCGACGGCTGCGGCGGCGCACGCCTGAGGCCGGAGGCGCTCTGCGTGAAGGTGGCGGGCAAGTCGATCTTCGACGTTGTCCGGATGACGATCGAAGGAGCCCACCGGTTCTTCGAAAAGATCGATCTCACGCCTTTTGATCGGGAAGTTGCCCGGAGAATTCTCGAGGAGCTCAGGCGACGGCTCCGGTATCTCGTCGACGTGGGGATCGGATATCTGACCCTCGACCGGCTGTCGAACACGCTCTCCGGAGGGGAGTCGCAGCGGATCAATCTTTCAACCGCCCTCGGCTCTTCGCTGGTCGGTTCCCTTTACGTGCTCGACGAACCCAGCATCGGCCTCCACCCGAGGGACAATGCAAAACTGATTTCAATTCTAAAGTCGCTCCGCGATATCGGCAATACCGTCATCGTCGTCGAGCACGATGCCGACATGATGAAGGCGGCCGACCTGGTCGTCGATCTGGGGCCGAGGGCGGGAGAATCGGGAGGGGAGGTCGTCTACCGGGGCGATTATGCCGGCCTCGTACAAGCGGAGGATTCGATCACCGGAGAATATCTCAGCGGCAGGAAGTCCATCGAGGTTCCGGGGAAGCGGTCCAAAGGAAGCGGCAAGTCGATCGTCGTCCGCGGGGCCGCCCAGAACAACCTGAAATCGATCGATGTCAGGATTCCCCTGAACATGTTCGTCGCCGTCACAGGCGTGAGCGGCTCCGGAAAGAGCACGCTGGTTCATGAAATCCTGTATGCGGGCCTTCTTAAGTTGAAAGGCGCTGCCGCCGATTCAGTCGGCCGCCACCGAGGAATCGACGGTGTCGAGCTGATCGATGCGGTCGAGCTTGTCGATCAGTCGCCGATCGGCAGGACGCCGCGGTCCAATCCCGTTACCTATACCGGGACGTTCGATCTGATCAGGTCGCTCTTCGCCGAAACGCAGTCGGCGAAAATCCATGGCTTGACGCCGGGCTCCTTCTCGTTCAACGTGCCGGGGGGACGATGCGAGGCGTGCGAAGGCAGCGGCGTCCAGACGATCGAGATGCAGTTCCTCGCCGATCTGGAGCTGACGTGCGAGGTGTGCAAGGGAAAGCGTTTCAGGAAAGACGTGCTGGAAATCCGGTATCGCGAAAAGAATATCGACGACGTCCTGGGCATGACGGTCTCGGAGGCGATCCGGTTCTTCGGCGCTCCTGCGGGCAGCCGTAGGGCGGCGAAACGCCTGCAGGTGCTAGGAGACGTGGGGATGGGCTACATCCGGCTCGGGCAGTCGGCCACCACGCTTTCGGGCGGAGAAGCCCAGCGCGTGAAGCTTGCCACCCATCTCGCGAACCAGGAAGCGGGAAAGCACACACTGTTCATCTTTGATGAACCCACGACAGGCCTTCACTTCGACGACATCGCGAAACTAGTGCGTGCGCTGAACGCACTGATTGAAAGGGGAAACTCGGTCGTGATCATCGAGCATAACATGGATGTGATCAAGTGCGCCGACTGGGTGATCGACCTGGGTCCTGAAGCGGGGGAACGCGGAGGGGAAATTGTGGCGGAAGGAACGCCCGAGGCGGTTGCCTCCCGCGAAGATTCCTTTACCGGGAAGTTCTTAAAAAACTATCTGTAAAATTCCGCATAACGAACGCGCCGTCAGAGAGCGCTGCCGAAATTCAGCGTGATGACGAACCCGCCGAATTGCTTCTTCCTCACGTTCTGCAAGCTTTCCAGCCCGCTGAAATAGGGAAGATAGTAGTACCGGAGGTTGAGGCCCAATAGACTCGATCGCTCGGAGCCGAAGAACGCGCCGATGCCAACATACCCCCCAAATGTGTATTTCGGCTGCCCCTTGCCGAGCGCACTGAAATACTCCTGATTATACGGAAAGACGTAAATGATCGAAGGACCTGCGGCGGCGTTCAGGTAGGGGCGGAAATTATCGACGATGTCGTCCTTGAAGAGGCGCTTCTCGAGCCCGATGAATAACGGCATCACGAGAAACCGATTGACCTTTCCCGGAGAAAACGTGTTCCCGTAAATGTCGATCAGATCGATCTCGTCGTCGTCTTTCGCCTCGGAGATCGACAGGTCCAGAAATCCGGAGAGCTCTTCGTTGTACTCGTGCCGATAGAAGCCCCCCAGGCCGAACCCGTTGGTAGACACCAAGAGGTCGATGCCCCAGGCATTGGGAGACGGTTTGGCCGGAGGTTCAATTGCAGCCGGCTGCCCGAGCGAACCGAACGTGATCGTGGAATCGGAAGGGGATTTTACCTGCGCGGGGCTCCGGAGGCAGGCGAGTAGCAGAAGCGCCGCCGTTACCGTCATGAATGGTTTTCCGCTCATACTCCGCTGCATTCAGAGAGGCCTTTTCATTTGGAACGCACTCACTTAGAATATAATTCCGGACTAGCGCAAAGTCAACCCCCCCTCTAAGTGACGCTCAGGACAGCGAATTTCAGATACCGGGTCTGCGTCATGCCGGGAAGGACGGGATGATCCGGAGAGGCCCCGCGCCATTCCAGTAAACTGATCGTCCGGCCCGCCGCGCGTGCAGATTCTTGAATAATCTCCAGGAAAGTGTCCTCGTAAATGTGATGCGAACAGGATGCGGTCGCAAGAATCCCCCCTTCGTTGAGCAGGCGGTAGGCGGAGGTGTGCAATTCTCTGTAGCCGCGTTTCGCCTTG
>DASQAZ010000079.1:0-2999 GCA_035635475.1 Bacteroidota bacterium
ATCGTCAGATTGCAAACCATCGAAGAAAGCGCCGACCCTACGGCTCCGGCCAATGCCGCGGCGCTGCCGCCGCCCGGCGCGGGTGAGGCCGACGCAAGTTCATCTAGAAATCGGGAAACAGTCTGTTTCGTCAACATAGCGTCCCTCCGTGTGCGCCCGCTCCGATTCGATCCTCGCTACCTCTATTATATTGCCCGCCTAAAGCTGTCAGAGCAGCTGGATCGATTGGGATCAGGCGTTTATCATGTATTCGATGATTTTCTTTTTGGGTTCAAAACGTTCAATCTGGCTCAATCCGAGCGACTCAATTGCGCGGTTGATCAGCTCCTTCTCGACCTCTTGGCCGCCGGAATAATATCGGCCGGCCATCAATAAAGCTTCTTTCGGAATAAGGCCCACCACTTCGCTCCCGGTGACATCAATTCCCAGCGACCTGGCCTCCCGCTTCACCGTTTCGAATGCGACGTGGGGCGGCGTGATATTGAAATTGTTGAGATTGATCGAAACCTGTGCGATGTTCAATCGTTCAAGGAGGACACCCATCGCCTTCACCGCTTTCAGCGAGCCCGGAATTTTAACGGCATTCCCATTCGCGTCTTTCTTCGTTCGTCCGCTCTCCCGGATTCGCAGGGCGATTTCATGGGCGAGGTCTTTCCGGTTCGTGTTGAAATTGACGTTGTAGGCAATCAGAAAGAACCGTGCCCCCGTCACGGTCGCCCCTGATTTCGGATTGAACACGGTGGGTCCGTAATCAGGACGCCACGCGGGATCCTTTAGTTTTTCCGCGAGGCCCTCATATTCTCCCTTCCGTATATCCGAAAGATTATTTCGCGCTGGGGAAGTCGCTGCCTCCTCATAGAGATAAACCGGGATACCCAGCACCTCTCCCACCCGCTTTCCGAATGAGTGTGCGATGCGCACGCATTCCTCCATCGTCACACCCGACACGGGCACGAACGGAACGACATCGGTGGCGCCGAGACGGGGATGTTCCCCGCGGTGAAGCCGCATCTCGATGAGTTCGCTCGCGATCCTGGTCGCCTCGAACGCGGCGCTTTCAACCGCCTCCGGCTCTCCGACAAATGTCACGACAGAGCGGTTATAATCTTTGTCGGGCTCCACGCTCAGCAAACGCACGCCGGCCACAGCTCGAATGCTCCGCGCGATGGCCTCGATCACGTCCGGATTCCGGCCCTCGCTGAAGTTCGGCACGCACTCAACGATCCGTGTCAACTGATCACCACTCGAGTACCACCCCGTTCTTAACAACCTTTTCCACGTGATTCTCGCCGAAATGATACGGGAGATGCCGATAGTTGGGAATGTTCAGGATAACCGCGTCAGCCTTCTTGCCGACCTCAAGACTTCCCCGCTCACCCGAAAGATTGAGCGCGGCCGCCGCATTGAGTGTCGATGCCGTAATCGCCTCCTCGGGCGACATGCGCATCTGGGTGCACGCGATTGTCATCATAAGGGGCATGCTGTAACTCATCGAAGAACCGGGATTAAAGTCGGATGCCAAAGCCACCGGGACGCCGGCATCGATGAGTTTCCTCGCAGGGGCGTACGGATGGTTGAGGAAAAAGGAAACGCCCGGCACCAACGTCGCTACTACCTCAGCCGATGCCAGCGCGGCGATGCCCGCCGCGGTGACATGTTCCAGATGATCCGCCGAAGCCGCCTTCACTTCCGCCGCAAGCTCGGCCCCGCCTGTGTGCGAGAGTTCCTCGGCATGAACTTTAGGCAGCAGTCCAAATTGCTTTCCCTGAAGGAGTATCGACCGGCATTCGTCCACCCCGAAGTACCCTTTCTCGCAGAACACGTCGCAGAACTCCGCCAGCTTTTTTGACCCTATATATGGAATCATGTTGTTCAGGATCGCCCCGACGTACTCCTTCCTCCGCGCTTGGAGCTCGGGGGGGACCGCGTGCGCACCCATGAATGTCGAAACGACGGTCATCACCTCTTCATGGCCGAGCTCGCGAATCGCTTCAAGCATCTTGATTTCATTCTCAGCATCCAGGCCGTATCCGCTCTTGATTTCCGCGGTCGTGGTGCCGTGCCTGAGCATCGCTGCAATCCGCCGGCGCGCGGACTTTTTCAGGTCCTTCTTGGACGCCTCTCGGACATGTTTGACCGTATTCAGGATGCCGCCTCCCTTATCGGCAATCTCTTTATACGAAGCGCCAGCCGATCGCTGTGCAAACTCGTCTTCGCGGCTCCCGGCGAAGAGCAAATGGGTGTGTGAATCCACAAATCCCGGCATCACCACCCGGTCGAGACAATCGAGCACGTCGGTTTCTCCCAGGCTGCTCATCGACAACTCCTCCATCCGGCCGATCCAGGTGATCTTGTCGGCTTCAATCAGCACCGCGGCGTTATCGATGCAGCCCAGAGACGACATCTCCACTCCGGTCTTGACGCGCTTCCCGTTGGACGACACGGTGACCAACTGCTTGATATTGATAAGGGCAAGATTCATGCGTGGTCAGGGATTACGTGTATTCCAGTGTGGGAGGGTTCGGCGTTAGAGATCGAGCCTGTAGAGCAGCCAATCCTTCATCCAGCGCGAATTGAGCCTTCGGTAGAATCGGATCGCGGGTTTGTTCCAATCGAGGACAATCCACTCCATCCGGGCGCAGCGGCGGCGGCGCGCCTCGGCGAGGCATTTTTGAAACAACCGCAATCCGACACGTTGCTTCCGGTATTCCGGCATCACAAACAGATCCTCAAGAAAGAGCGTCGGATTCGCCCGGAACGATGAATATGTTTCAAAGATGATTGCATAACCGACCGGCTTGCCGCCGGCCGTTGCGATGAAAGCATCGAACCGCCTTTTCCGTCCAAGGCCATCCCGTAACAGGCGGGCTCGCGCAGAGCGCGTGGGCCGCCGAAGCTTTTCAAAATCCGCCAGTCCGTCGATCAGCGAAAGGAATGCCTGTCCGTGCCTGCGAGTGAGAGGTCTGATGATAAGCCGTTTCATTTCGGATGCTTCGTCC
>DASQAZ010000080.1:0-14756 GCA_035635475.1 Bacteroidota bacterium
AGATGTGGTCGTCCCATCAACGCAGGCCGGGAGCTATTATATACTTGTGCTTGCGAGGCACGCGGGGGGCGCTTCCTCCGAGGGGATTACGATACGCGCGGATGCGCTCCCGTTTTCGATTACGAGCATCAGTCCTCCCGAAGGGGGAAGGGGAGGGCACACGACGTGCCTCATCGAAGGCGCCGGATTCCGCGACACCACTCAGTTCTACCTGCGTGACTCTTCCGGCGCAAGAATCATTGGCATAGCGCTCCGGCGGGTGAGTTCCACGCAAGCCTACGTGCGTTTCGATCTGAGCAACGCGGCGTACGGAAAGTACGATATCGCCGCCTCGAACGGGGCTGCGACGGCCTCGCTGAACCGCGGATTCACCGTGAGCATACCAACTATAAACCGTCTGGAACATGAGGTCCTCACCCCTTACGCGAAGCGCGGGGTCCTCATCGGAAGGCCCGCGAGTTATGACATCGATGTGCACAACGGGAATAATAACGACATCGACGTTGTCATACTGACCGTCCTCGTTCCGGCCTCGCAGGCCTTCAGCATACAGACGTCCGACTTCATCGGCAGGCCCGCGCCGGGCTTGCCCGATACTATCACCCTGCCGAATGCCGGCCTGCGGCTCAACCAGGATTGGGCGACCATGACCATCCTCGCCAAGGGGGTTCGTTCAGGCCAGTTCCTCCACGCCCGGCTGAACATGAGCAAGCTCGCGCCCGCCTGCGCCGGGGCATGCCTCGGGGAGTACTTCCCCGTGATCGCCGACGTCAGGGGTCTTTCCTACAGCGAATTCCTTGCTTTTGAGATCGACTTCCTCGGCCAGATACGTGCGGAGATCCTGAAGCTCGATCCGGCGACAATCCCGCCCCGGGTTGCGACGCTCATGCAAAACCCGAACTGGCAAACCGACGCCGAACAGGCGTACCTGCAAGTGGGGCTGCTGGACGACCGGCCGATTCTGGCACGGACGCTACCGCTGGTGTATGATCCGAACGATACGACTCACTTGCAATATAACCGGTCCGTCATGCAGGTGCTCCAGGGCGGCTTCGGGGCTTTCTGCAAGAACAGCTTGAACCTCGTCACGGTGCTTTTCAGCTTCTATACAATTACGACCAATGTTGCGCTTCTTTCTTCGGGGGCCGAAGCGGCCTTTCTCTTCGGGGCCCTCACCGTCGCAGGGCCGGTCGGCTGGATCATCGTGGGCGCCCTGACGGCGGTATTGGCGTACAATCTGTACAAAATGGCTCAGGGAGATTACCTCCTCGCCTCGAACCTCATCTGCAGAAAATTGCTCAATTCCTTCGATCCAAACGACATTGCCGGTCCGCCCGGCTACGGAGACCAGCGCTGGATAGGCGTCACGCAATCCCAGGGATACACGATCCGTTTTGAAAACGACCCGAAGCTTGCGAGCGCACCCGCGCAGACAGTCGCGATCACCCATCCGTTGGATTCGACCGCAGACAGCAGAAGTTTCCGGCTCGGCTCTTTCGGATTTGCAAACTTTACGTTCAACGTGCCGCAGAATCGCTCTCACTATACTCATCGGCTCGACTTGCGCGATTCGCTCGGCATCTACGTCGATGTCACCGCGGGACTCGACATTACGAAGAACCAGGCCTTCTGGATTTTCAGCGCCGTAGATCCTTCCACCGGCCAGCGCCCGGTCAATCCTCTGCTCGGGCTCCTGCCGGTTAACGATTCGACGAACAGAGGGCAGGGGTTCGTGAGCTTCCAGTTGAAAGCCAGGAACAGCTCGCGCACCGGCGATTCTCTCAGGGCCGGGGCAACGATCGTATTCGACCTGAACGCACCGATTAGTACTCCCACGATTTCGAACACGATCGATGCGGGGCTCCCCCGGAGCAGAGTCGCTCTCCTTCCGGCGTCCACGAACTCGACCTCATTCAACGTACACTGGTCGGGAGGCGACGATTCCCTGGGATCGGGTCTGGCCAACTATTCGGTTTATGTTTCCAGAAACGACAGCACATTTGTGCCGCTTGTTCTTACTACGACGGACACGATGACGACATTCAAGGGCGTCCTCGGAAGCCGGTATGCGTTTTATAGTCTTGCCACCGACAACGCCGGGAACACCGAAGGCCCCAAGGGCTCACCCGATGCCCAGACAATCGTGACAGGCGTCGGAGATCAACAACCGCCGCTCCCGCGAAGCTTTATGCTCTATCAGAACTATCCGAATCCGTTCAATCCGACGACGACCATCCGCTACGACCTGCCCCGGCAATCGAGGGTATCCCTGCGGGTGTACACGATCCTCGGCCAGGAGCTCGTGAACCTGGTGGACGATGTCCAGGAAGCCGGCACGCACAACGTGCGATTCAACGCCTCGAACTATGCTTCAGGCGTATATTTCTACCGGCTGCAGGCAGCCGACGGAACCACTCCGGAACGGCTGTTCACGCAGATCCGAAAAATGCTTGTGATCAAGTAAGGACGAGGACGATTCGTTGCAATTCGAGCAAAATCGTCATACATTATAAAGATAACCAACACCGTTGGACAATCCCCGGAATGGCAATGCCTGAACAACTGACGTCGGAGCAACTGACGCCCGAATTCGAGCTGACCGACAGCATGAAAATGGTGCAGGAAACGGCGAGAAACTTCGCGGAGAAGGAAATCAGGCCCACGATCATGAAGTTCGACGAGTCGCAGGAGTTTCCGCACGAGATCATCCGGAAGCTGGGTGAGCTCGGTTTTCTGGGCGTGATTTTTCCGGAGGAATACGGGGGCGCCGGTCTGAGTTACCTCGAATATGTAACCATTCTTGAAGAAATCTCCAGAGTAGACCCTTCCATCGGGCTGAGCATCGCCGCGCACAACAGCCTGTGCTCCAACCACATCTTTACCTTCGGCAATGAATCGCAAAAAAGAAAGTACCTGCCGGGACTCGCCTCCGGGAAAAAGATCGGAGCATGGGCGCTGACGGAGCCAACCTCCGGCAGTGACGCTGGGGGGATGTTGACCACCGCAGCCAAGCAAGGCGCCGAATACGTCCTCAATGGTAGCAAGAACTTTATCACCCACGGATCCGTCGGCGACGTGGTGGTCGTGATGGCGAACACCGACAAGGCGAGGGGCAAGAAAGGCATCTCGGCATTCATCGTGGAGACACGGATCCCCGGATTCATCGTGAGCAAAAAGGAGAATAAGCTCGGCATGCGCTGCTGCGATACCTCCGCGCTGGCGTTCGATAACTGCCGCATCCCGGCGGAAAATCTCATCGGGGAAGAGGGGGCGGGGTTTACACAGGCGCTCGCCGTCCTCGATGGCGGAAGGATCAGCATCGCCGCTCTGGCCGTCGGGATCGCTCAGGGCGCGCTGGATGCGAGCCTCAAATATGCCCGCGAACGCAGGCAATTCGACAAGCCGATCGGCGAGTTCCAGGCGATTCAGTGGAAGCTGGCCGACATGGCGACCGGCATCGAAGCGGCGCGGCTGCTCACCTACCGTGCGGCCTATAGCAAGAGCCAGGGACGTGATGTGACGCTCGAATCCGCGATGGCGAAATACTTTGCCGGCGAGGTTGCCGTCCACGCAACCGGCGAGGCAGTACAGATCCACGGCGGGTACGGCTTCATCAAGGACTTTCCCGTCGAAAAGCTCTACCGCGACGTCAAGCTGGTGACCATCGGAGAAGGAACATCCGAAATCCAAAAGATGGTCATCGCCCGCGAGCTGTTGAATCAGGGATAGCGATCCCCCCGCTGTAAACCAGCATGCCCACCACCGGCGCCGCCGTCAGGAAAGACCTCACGTTTCACAAGTACGAGGACAATCTCAAGAACATGCTCCGCGTGTTGAACGCAAAGGCCGAGGTCGTTAAACTCGGCGGCGGCAAGGCGGGCATTGAGAAACAGCACAAACGCGGCAAGCTGACTGCGCGGGAGCGCATCGCCAAGCTGATCGATCCCGGGAGCGATTTTCTTGAAATCGGCCTCTTCGCCGCCCACGGGATGTACGAGGAGTATGGCGGCGCCCCCTCCGCAGGAACGGTGATGGGCCTCGGGACGATCCATGGCCGGGACGTGGTCATCGTCGCGAACGACGCGACCGTGAAAGCCGGCGCATGGTTTCCCATGGCCTGCAAGAAGAACCTGCGGGCGCAGGAAATCTCGATGGAGAACCGCCTCCCGATTATTTACCTGGTCGATTCCGCCGGCGTCTTTCTGCCGCTGCAGTCGGAAATCTTTCCCGACAAGGAACACTTCGGCCGAATCTTCCGGAACAATGCAGTCATGTCCTCGTCGGGGATTCCTCAAATTGCGGCTATCATGGGCCCCTGCGTAGCCGGCGGCGCCTATCTCCCGATCATGAGCGATGAGGCGCTGATCGTCGAGAAGACCGGCAGCGTTTACCTGGCCGGCCCGTTTCTCGTCAAGGCCGCAATCGGGGAGGAAGTCGATACGGAGAAACTGGGGGGCGCCGTGATGCACAGCGAGATCAGCGGCGTCACCGACTACCGGATGCCCAACGACGACGCCTGCCTCGAGAAAATACGCAGCATCGTCGCGAAACTGGGCCACACTCCGAAGGCGGGCTTCGATCGGATCGCGCCGAAACCGCCCCGGCTCGACCCTGCGGAAATCTACGGCCTGATCCCGGACGACCGGACAAAACCCTACAACATGCACGACGTGCTCGCCTCGATCGTCGATGACGGGGAGTTTGATGAGTATAAAGCCGGTTACGGCAAGACGATCGTAACCGCCTACGCCCGCGTCGACGGATGGGCCGTGGGCATGGTCGCGAACCAGCGCCAGGTCACGAAAACGAAGCTCGGGGAAATGCACGTCGGGGGCGTCATCTACAGCGAGAGCGCGGACAAGGGCGCGCGTTTCATCATGAACTGCAATCAGAAACAAATTCCGCTCGTCTTCCTCCAGGATGTAACCGGATTCATGGTCGGCTCGCGGGCCGAGCAGGGCGGCATCATCAAGGACGGCGCCAAAATGGTCAACGCCGTCGCGAACAGCGTCGTGCCCAAGATTACGTTCATCATCGGCAACAGCTACGGGGCCGGGAACTATGCGATGTGCGGAAAAGCGTACGATCCCCGGTTGATTTTTGCGTGGCCCACCGCGCAGATCGCCGTGATGGGGGGAAAGCAGGCGAGCGAGACGCTCCTGAGCATCAAGCTGCAGCAGATGTCGGAGAAGGGCGGGCAGGAAATCACCAAGGAGCAGCAGGAGAAGCTTCTCAGGGAAATCTCTGCGAGGTACGAGGCCGAGCTCGACCCGCTCTTCGCCGCGGCCCGGCTCTGGGTGGATGGGATCATCGACCCGGCCGATACCCGCGGAATCATCTCCCGGGCGATCGGGATGGCCTCGAATAACGCGGAGATCGGACGCTTCAATCCCGGCGTCATACAGGTTTGATAGATGAGACTGTTCGCGGCGCTGATAATCATTTCTGCGGGCGTTCCGCGGGGCGCGGCCGCGCAGGCGAAGGATGTGGACTCGACCGATCGGGCTTATTTTACGCTTCAGGATGAAGCGCCGTTGAGCTGTTTGCTGACTTATTTTCCTCCGCTGTTCATCCAGCACGGCATCGAATTGAAGTCGTTTCTTCGGAGCAAGACCTTCCGGCACATCCGCGATCGGTTCGGCGACGTGCGGGCCCTCGACGCCGTGTATGTCCGGTCGATGCAATTGACCGACAACAACACGGCGGTCGCGCTTCTGTTATCGACCATCGCCTCCTTCGATCATCGCGTCGTAGGGCTCAAGGTGCCGATCCTTCAATTATATTTCCCGCTTTCGAATGAATCACAGCCCGAATTCGACCGCAGGGTCGGGAATCTTCCGACCAAGCTCTACCCCGACACCCCTCCGGGCGGGGATCACGACAAGCTCGAGCATTTCTTCGGCTCGGCGTTCCTGACGGTGGCGTTTGAAACGGAGGAGGGCGCCGATCGCGTCGGCATCTTCGTGGAGAAAGGGGAGGACGCCTTTATCGTCGGAGGCGTCGCCGATGCGAGGGACCTGCGGGCGGATCGCGAGGGCCAGCGTTTCGGGATGGCGCTTTTGGAAAACAACCGCCGGATGCCCTCTGAATTCCTCGGGACGGAAAAAGCCCCGGAAGCGGCGCCGCCGGACGGCGAGCCCGCCTGCGCCGGAGTCTGGTGATGCGGACGATTCTTATCGTAGACGATGAAAAGAGCGTGCGCGACTCGATCAGGATGATCCTCGAGTACGAGAAGTACCGCGTTCTGGCGGCGGAGAACGGCCGGAAGGCGCTCGATGCGGTCCATTCGGACACGATCGACGGCGTGCTGCTCGATATCAAGATGGCCCACGGAATGGACGGCATCGAGGTATTGCGGGAGATCAAACGCACGAACGCCGACTTGCCCGTGGTGATGATCTCCGGGCACGGGACATTTGAGACGGCGGTTGAGGCCACGAAACTCGGCGCCTTCGATTATCTGCCGAAACCGCTCGACCGTGAAAAGCTGCTGATCGTCCTTCGGAACGCCCTCGAGCAGCACAGTCTTGCGAAGGAACTCCGGCAGGTTCGCGGCAAGGAGGAGATCCTCGGGGCCAGTCCCAAGATCAAGGAGATACACTCGCTGATCGAGCGGGTGGGACCGACCGACGCGAGGGTTTTGATCACCGGAGAGAGCGGAACCGGGAAGGAGCTGGTGGCAAAGGCGATCCACCGCGCGAGTAAACGCTCGGCGATGGCCTTCGTGGAAGTCAATTGCGCCGCCATTCCCGCGGAGCTTATCGAGTCGGAGCTCTTCGGACACGAGAAGGGTTCATTCACGGGCGCGACTGCCCAGCGCATCGGGAAGTTCGAGCAGGCCGACGGGGGGACGATCCTGCTCGACGAGATCGGGGACATGAGCCTGCAGGCGCAGGCCAAGGTGCTGCGTGTTCTGGAGGAGGGAAAGGTCGAGCGCGTGGGCGGCGACAAGCTGATCCCGGTCGACGTTCGCGTCGTCGCCGCCACGAATAAAAATCTCCCAGAAGAAATCAAGAAAGGGGCGTTCCGCGAGGATCTTTTCCACCGCCTGAATGTCATCCCGGTTCACCTGCCATCCCTCAGAGAGCGGCGGGAGGATATCCCGTTGCTTGTGAAAGCATTCATCGAGGAAACCTGCTCGCGCAACGGCATGGCAGTCAAGAAGATTGCAGACCGGGCAATGATGGCGCTGGCCGCGGCCGAGTGGGGCGGAAATGTCCGCGAGCTTCGCAACATCGTCGAGCGGCTCGTCATCATGTCCTCGGGGGACACGATTGAAGAGGCGGCGCCGGACGCGGCCTCCCCCCGTAATGAAGTCGAGGATATTCTGCATACGAGCCGGAGCTTCCAGGAGTTCAAGGACCGCGCCGAGGCAACCTTTATCAAGCGCCAGCTCGAGCTGCACAACTGGAATGTCTCAAAGACCGCCGAGGCCCTCGAAATGGAACGGAGTCATCTCTATACGAAGATCAACAAGTACGGCCTCGGACGGGAGAAGAACGGACCGAAGGGGGACGAGAATGCATAATGTCAACGCCCGGAGCCCGGGCAGGAGCAACCGATGAAACGACCTACCAACAGGCAAAAATTTGTCGTAAGGCCAACGGAACAATGGCAAAAAGCCGGGATCAAAAAGAAGGAACTCGAGAGACTGCAGGCCCGTGAGAGGAAAACTCCCCGGGGGCCCAAGAAGAAGTGAGCCGGATTTCCGGGCGCGGTAATCCGCTTGTCGGGCGTGATTGTTTGAAATCCATGATCGAAGGGAGAGAAACCATGGGTACAGGATTGAAAACTGTTTTCGGGCAGGCGATCTTGGTCATCTGCGTCGCCTTTATTGCTTGGGAGGTTTCGGGCTGCACATCGACGAGCCTGACCAATATGTGGAGGGACCAGTCATTCACGGGACCGCCCCTGACCAACATCCTTGTCATTGCGGTGAAGAAGGATCCCGCCAAACGGCGAATCTGGGAGGACGGGCTCGCCGCCGAGCTCTCAACGCACAATGTCGCCGCCACTCCGTCGTACCGGTTGTTTCCCGATGCGGTGCCTGACACTCAGCATGTTGTAGACGCGATCCGGGAGAAAAAGTATGACGGCGTGCTAGTGGTGAGGAAACTTCCAACCGAAAAATCCGCTCGTTATGCTCCCGGTTACGTCGTCACAAGGCCCGTGATACGGTACAGTGCAATGTCGCAAACATATTACACTATTTACCGGACCGTCGTCGAGCCGCCCACCGTCGACACCGAAAAGGTCGTGCGACATGCGATCGACGTCTGGGCGACAAAGGAGCCCGGGGGCCTAGTATGGACCGGGACGGGTGAGACGCTCGATCCGGCGTCGGGGGAAGCCGTGAGGAACGAAGTGACTGATCTGATCATACCGGAGCTCGCCCGGCAGGGAATCATTCCGAATAAGAAGGAATGAGATTGCCCGGCGTTCTATAATTTCATTCGTTTTCTGACGCCCTCGTACATGATCAGAGCGCCTGCGACGGAGGCGTTGAGCGACTCGATCGAGCCGAAGAGCGGGATTTTTACCAGGAAGTCGCATTTATCTTTAACGAGGGGGCGGATTCCTTTCCCTTCATTGCCTATGACGACGGCGATTGAGCCCGCGTAGTCCACTTCCGTGTAAAGCCGATCCGCCCTGGCATCCGTTCCGATAATCCAGAACCCTTTCTGCTTGAGTTCTTCGAGAGTGTTAGCCACGTTGACAACCTTCGCAACCGGGAGATGTTCGCTCGCCC
Source organism: Bacteroidota bacterium (assembly GCA_035635475.1). GTDB lineage: Bacteria > Bacteroidota > Ignavibacteria > UBA10030 > SZUA-254 > VBOC01. The sequence goes on from DASQAZ010000080.1 coordinate 8,750, forward strand.
CGGCGGAAGTCTTTGCCACGGTTGTCGTGACCTCGGCCGCGTGGTGCTTTGGAATAATGACGCCGTGAACCCCCGCGCACTCGGCGGTCCTGATGAGGGCTCCGAGATTGTGCGGATCTTCGATCTCGTCCAGCACCAGCAGGAAGGGAGGCTCGCCGCGCTTTTTGGCGACGTCGAGGATGTCGTCGACCTCAACGTAGCGCTTCGTTCCCACAATCGCCACGACGCCCTGGGTAGTCGTATCGCTCACCAATTCGCGGAATCGCTGCTTTCCGACTTCGACGACCGGCACGCGGTTTCGCTTCGCCATTCCCTTGATGCGCTCAATTGCGCCGCCTTTCACTCCGGCAAGGATCACGATCTTTTCGATCAGTGTCTCGGCCTTCAACGCTTCGATGACCGGGATGCGGCCGGCTATCATATTCGACGCCGGTTTGCGGTCACTGGACGCCGGGTGATTGTCCGTACTGTTCTCCTCTGCAAACATATCTACCTCACGAATGACAATTAGGTTATCTGAAACCTCAGCCCACGCCCTCCACCTTCGCGGCCGCTCTTTCAATCCGCTTCTCGATTTGCCTCCCGACTACAAAAATGAAGATTCCGCCGATCAGCAGGTACAGCTCCCCCCACATGTCGCCGTAAATACCCTGCACGAGCCCCACCATGACGCAGGCGATGCCCGTCGCTTGAAGCAGTTTTGGAAGAATCCTCCGTTTCACGGCCTGCGTTTCCCGGACGCCGATATCAACCGGCGGAGGAATTCTTCTTCGTGAAGGCGATACTGGAACGCAAATTCACCGTCGATGTGAACGACCGGGATGCGGTCCTTCATGCGTTCGAAGTGCTCGTCGCCTTCACGGATCTTCGTCTCTCGGAGTTCAAACGGGTGACGTTCCTGAACTCTCAGGAGCGTTTCCTTCACTCTGTCGCACAAGCGGCAGTCATCCTTCGAAAAGAGCTCGACGACAATCATCCGGGCGAGGCGCCGAGATCCTTCTTTTTTGAAAGCACCGAATAGCCCGCCACGCCGACAGCCACCATCGCTATTGAAATAAGCTGCGCCTCCGACAGTCCGAACAGGATACGCGGGTTCAGCCGGATGAATTCTACCAGGAACCGGGCGGTGCCGGACATGATCAGGTAGAGCATGAACAGCGAGCCGTCGACGGTTAGCTTCTTCCGCAGGTTCCATAATATTAGAAACAACACAACGCCCGCTAAAAATTCATAGACCGGCGTCGGGTGGACAGGGATCGTGTCGGGAACGACTCCATTAACCCCATATTTTTGAACGATTTCAGGAAAATTCCGGAAGGCTATCGACGGAGGATACGTGCCGTTCGAATAAACGGCGCCCCAAGGAAGGTCGGTCGGGAGGCCGTAATCGCCGTCGCCGGAGAGGTGACAGCCGAGCCGGGCGACCCCGTAACCGATCAACAGGGAGGGAGATGCCGCGTCGCAGATTTTCAAAAAGGGAATTTTCCGCCTTCGGACATACACCATGATTGCGAGCGTCGCGAGGATAAAACCGCCGTACCAGGTCAGGCCGCCCGGCGAGAATGCCATGCCGAGGGGGTCGCGCGAGAAGTAGTCCCAATTTTCCAATAGATAGAGCAGCTTCGACCCGGCGATTCCGAATACGATCGCGAGCAGCGTGATGGTGCTGCCGAGGGCGGGATCCAATTGCTTCCGCTTCAGCTCTCTCGTCAGGAAGATGCTGGCGAGGATGAATCCGACGCCGAGCATGAGTCCATAGCTGTAAATGGTGAACGGGCCGATCGTGAAAAGTCTGGGGTACATGGTTTACCATTCCTCCTCGCTAGTGACGATCTCTACGAATTTGTTCCGGGGCGAGCTCTCAACCGTAACCGCGTCGCCGGAGAACCGGACGGAAAAGACATTTTCCTCTCTGTCGAGCTTGGAAATCGCAACCGTGTAGAGTCCGCGCAGCTGTTCGTGCTCCGCCTCGAACTGGGCCGGGCCGGTGCCCGGAATCGTCACTTGAGGAGCGCGCAGACCGTGAATCTTCAGGCGGATCGTTTGACCGGACACTTCGAGCGCTGCGACGATCTCGTAGCGAAAGCTTGTGAACTCGTTGACGGTGCGCAGCGCCAAGAGGGTGACGGTTTTTCCCACGCGTTCCTTGAACCTGTGGGAAATGAGCAGACGGTATTCAATCGGAAACTTCGGCTTGATCCGCTTCCCCTTTTTCATCTCTCGTCGCCGAGTTTCGAGAGCTCACCGGCGAGATTGGGCAGATCGACGGATCGCTGCTCCCCGGAACGCATATTTTTAACAAGGGCCCGGTTGCGTTTCAATTCATCCGAGCCCACCGGAACCACGAACGACGCCTGCTGCCGGTCGGCTTCGCGCATCTGCGCCTTGAGGCTGCGGCCCAACAGGTCGAGCTCGCACGCGATACCGCCGCGGCGGAGATCCATCGCCGTTCGAATAGCCCATTTCCTTCCCTCCTCGTCGGCGGCCGCCAGAAACACCAGCGGATGCCCACCGATTGCAGGCTCGATCTTCTGCTTCTCCGTGACCGTCATAAGGCGTTCCATTCCCGCCGCAAAACCAACGGCGGGGGTATCCTTTCCGCCAAGCTCTTTGATCAGGAGGTCGTACCGCCCGCCGCCTGCCAGCGCGTCCTGCGAGCCGAGGTCCGTGCTGATGATTTCAAATGCGGTCTTGGTGTAGTAATCGAGGCCGCGGACAATGCGGCCGTCGACCTCAAAGGGGATCCCCAGCAATTTCAAAAGCTCCTGCAGCTCCGCGAAATGCGCGGCGCATTCGGGACAGAGATGATCTTTCATGAGCGGGGCATCCCTGGTCAGCGCCCGATCGCCTTCGTCTTTTGAGTCGAGAATTCTCAGCGGGTTCTCCTCGAGCCGCCTCCGGCTATCCTCCGAGAGCCGATCACGAACCTTTTCAAGATACCGGGTGAGGAGCTGTTTATAGGGGGGGCGGCAGCGTTCGCATCCCACCGAGTTGAGCTTCAGGACGAAGTTCCGGATTTTCAGATTTGAATACACTTCGCAGGCGAGAGCGATAATCTCGGCGTCGATCGCGGCGTTCTGGCCCCCGACCGCCTCCGCTCCGAACTGGTGGAACTGGCGCAGCCTGCCTGCCTGAGGGCGCTCCTGCCGGAACATCGGTGCGATGTAGTACAGCTTGACGAGGGGCTGCTTCTCTCCCAGATTATGCTGAATGTATGCGCGCATGACCGAGGCGGTCATCTCGGGTTTCAGGGTCAGGCTGGTGCCGCCGCGATCCGTGAACGAGTACATCTCTTTCCCGACGATGTCGGTCAGCTCGCCGATACTGCGCGAGAACATCGCGGTTTCTTCAAATGCGGGGGTCCGGATCTCGCCGTAGTTGAACAGATGCATTACAGACCGGATCGATTGCTCGACCGCCTGCCATCGACGGCTTTCACCGGGAAGAATATCCCGGGTGCCTTTAATCGATTTGAACTTCAATTTTCAGGGTTCTGAAATGGGTTGAGCGTGAAGAAGGGAAAGCCGAACCGTTCCGGCCGTGTTACATCTCCGAGTAGCTGGCTTCTTCCTGTCTGAAGATTTCAAGGACTTCGTGTGGAGTTTTCGTGGTAAGAAGCCGTTCGCGAAATTCTTCCTTGTTCATCAGCCGGGAGATCCGGCTGAGCAGCTTGATATGAGGTCCGACCATATTGTCCTTACCGACGAGAAGGAAGACGAGCCGTACGGGCTTGTCGTCCAGCGACTGGTATTGGATGGGCTGGGCGGTAATTCCGAACGCGGCGACGGTGTCGGCGACGGCGTCGGTCTTGCCGTGGGGTATCGCGAATCCGTTTCCGACCCCGGTGGACATAATCTTTTCGCGCTCCCAGATGGCGGCGCGCACCTTCTCTTTATCGAGAACCTTCGGGGACTGGCTCACCAGATCGACCATCGCATTGATGATCTCTTCCTTTGTCTGGCCCGGGAGGTCGGTTCGAATCAACTTCTCCTCGAGAATATCGCTGATCTTCATTCCTGGATTATGCTCCTAGAAGGGGAGGGTAGGCATCGGCGTCTCCCGGCGTTGAAGGTTGAATACGGAGACAGAGGGTGCAAAAAAACATCGGATAATGTACCAAAAAAAAAGATTGTTCGCAACCGTAGAAAGTTGACCCGAACGGCCGGCTGTCAAGCACCGGCAATCCGGGAGAATTTTCTTGAATATATCCGCAAGATTTCGTATGCTCTTCCGCTAAGCTTGAGAACCTAAGGCATTCGTCACGCCATGAGATGATGGACATCCATTCACCCCCAATACGCTGCAACATCTGCGGATACGACGGCTCGTTTATTCATAAGGAGAATGAACGCGAGAGCATGATCTGCAGGAACTGCTCCTCCTCAAGCCGCCTCCGTGCTGTCATGTACATACTGGGAACGTGTCTCGGCATTGCCCGCCTGCCGGTCGTCGCGTGGGCGAAGAATAAAGAGATCCGCATCCTTGAATCGAGCGGCCGCGGCCCCTATCCGATGATGTTGAAAGAGAAGTTCGATTACTACAACACAGAATACGACCCCGACTCGGAGCTTATGAAGCGGCCGTTCACTGCCTATGCCGATTTCCAGAGCCTCGCCTATGATGAGGGGGTGTTCGATTATGTGATCGCGTCCGATGTCTTTGAGCATGTGCGGGAGGATGCAAAAGGTTTTTCAGAAATCTACCGCGTACTGAAGAAAGGCGGAGCCTTTATTCTGACGGTCCCGTACAATCATGAATGGGCACAGACGTTGACTCGCGTGAAGGTCGAGGGGGACAGGGATATTGAACTACTTCCCCCGGAATATCACGGCGGGGGAGGACAAACACTCGCGTACAGGACCTACGGCCGCGATCTTCCGGATCGATTGAGAGCATTCGGGTTCAGCGTTGCATTACTGAACTTCGACGCATCCCAGCACGCGATAACCCGACAGATCGTTTTTGTGGCCATCAAAGAGGGCTATCTTGACGTTACAAAATATCACTTTCTCGAAACGGATGCCCGCATGGAGCCGCTCCAGGCATCGCCGTTGTTCCTCTTCCGGCTGTTTGCCTTTCTGAAGTATAATTTTTTCTCGGCGCCCTATTTCATCTCCGAAGTCAGGCGCAGATTGAGGGATAGATTCCCGAAATCCTGAGCGCCCGGCTCCGTTCACGCCAGAGCCTGCTTCAGATCGGCGATGATGTCTCCGGAGTCTTCAAGACCCACCGAGATCCTCACCAGCCCTTCGGTGACGCCGATCTTTTCCCGCACCGCGGTTGGAATGGAGGCATGGGTCATCGTCCCGGGATGAGAGATCAGCGATTCGACTCCGCCGAGGCTCTCGGCGAGCGCGCAGAGGCGCACCCGGCCGAGCATTCGCTTCGCGGCGTCGAGGCTTCCGAGGTCGAATGAGATCATCCCCCCGAAATTTTTCATCTGGCGCTTCGCCAGGGAATGCTGTGGGTGACCGGGGAGCCCGGGATAGTGGACTTTGCTGATCTTCGGCTGCTTCGTCAGCCACGTCGCCACTTCGAGGGCGCTGCGGCCGTGCCGCTCCATCCGCACCGCGAGCGTCTTCACGCCGCGAAGACAGAGCCAGGCGTCGAACGGCCCCAGGATCGCGCCCACGGCTTTCTGGAAAAACCTCAGCCGCTCCGCCACGGCCGAATCGTTCGTCACCACCATTCCTCCGAGCATGTCGCTGTGGCCGTTGAGGAATTTCGTGAGGCTGTGCACCACGATGTCGATGCCGTAATCGATGGGCCGCTGCACGTACGGCGTGGCGAACGTATTATCACAAACTGTCAGTAATCTTCTCCCGCGACGTAATCCGGCGACTGCCTTCAGGTCGGTAATGGCCATCGTCGGATTCGTCGGCGTTTCGATAAACAGCATCCGGGTATTTTTCCGGATCGCGGCGCGAACTGCGCGCAGCTTCGTGGTGTCGATGAAATCAAACTGCAGGCCGTAATTCTCCAGAACCATTTTGCCGATCCGGTAGGT
>DASQAZ010000081.1:0-27468 GCA_035635475.1 Bacteroidota bacterium
GGCGAGGGCCTCTTCCAGGAGTTTGAGTATTTCCGTATCGGACTTTTTGCGCAGGTGTTGCGAGTTAAGCCAGACGAGCTTATCAATATTAAAGATGGCTCCGGATTTCCCGACCCGTTCGATTGAAAATTCTTTTACAAGATCGTCCAGCGAAAAAAGCTCCCTCTCATCGCCCGGATTCCACCCCAATAATGCCACGAAGTTGACCAGCGCCTCGGGCAGGAATCCCTTCTCACGATATTCCTCCACGGCGACATCGCCCTGCCGTTTGCTCAACTTTGAACGGTCGGGATTCAATAACAGCGGAAGATGGGCCATCTCCGGAGCCTGCCATCCGAAGAAACGATAGAGAAGTACATGCTTTGGCGTGCTCGGCAGCCACTCCTCCCCCCTGATGACATGGCTGATTTCCATAAGATGATCGTCGACAACGTTCGCCAGGTGGTAGGTGGGATATCCATCTGATTTCAACAGTATCTGATCATCGAGCTCATCACTGGAAAAGTCCACCGTCTCCCGGATGAGGTCATGAAACCGGATCGCCTCTCCCCTGGGTACCTTCATCCGGACGGCAAACGGAATGCCCTTTGCGATGTTTTCCTCGATCTCGTGCCGGTCGAGGATCAGACAGCGACGATCATACCGGGGAGACATTTTCGCGCGCTCCTGCTGCTTCCGCATTTCCTCCAATCGGTCGGGTGTGCAGAAGCAGCGGTACGCGTTCCCTTCGGCGAGGAGTTGGTCCACGTGAGCCCGGTAGATGGGAAGCCTCTCGGACTGAACATACGGGCCGAACGCACCGCCAATGTCCGGACCTTCGTCGTAGTGCAGTCCCGCCCACTGTAGCGTCCCGATGAGGCTCTCAACGGCACCCTCCACACGACGCGTGCGGTCGGTGTCCTCGATGCGCAAGACGAACACACCTTCATGCTGCCGGGCGTACAGGTAATTATAGAGAGCAGTTCTGAGGCCGCCAACATGGAGGTATCCGGTGGGACTGGGGGCGAACCGGACACGGGTTTTACCATTCTTCGTCATGACATCCCGGCAAAAAAAATCCCCGGTATCGGGGATACTATACCTCGTCGCTATGAAAACCGACTTACGTTATGCCTCCGCCTTGCGTACTGCCTGAGGCAAGAAGCCTGTTGGGGCGGAGAGGGAGAGATTTGAACTCTCGGTACAGGTTTACCCCGTACGACGGTTTAGCAAACCGTTGGTTTCAGCCACTCACCCACCTCTCCATCGATCGATCTAAGGATCAGTGTGCGGTCGAATGTGCCGCCGGGGCAAATTTAGCCTCTCGCTCTGGTCATCATGAGCGCGGCGGCAGAAATACCGGTAAAAGGTAGTGATTCTTGAAGTTATTTGCAAGCTCCCGAATGAGCCTCTAGAAATCTAACTAGTTTGAGCCCTCTCGATCAGCTGGCTGAGAACCTTTCTCGAATCGAAATACTCCTCGGCGATGGCTCGGGCAGCCCTCGAGTGCCGCACGTAGTCGCTCTGAACTGCCTGGATCGCGGCGACAGATTCCTCCATATTTGTGAATGGGAGAATTCCCTCTCCGACTGGCAGCGTTTTCGAAAACCCCGTGTCCTGCAGCACAACCGGCCGGCCGGCCGCCAGATACCGGGCCGAGCGCTCACTGAACCAGCCAGATCGTCCGACTACATAACCGTTCTTCGCCACGCTCCACTCGCCTCTTGACGATTCCGTATATGTGCGAAGGCTTTCAAGGTCCGGACATACGCGCAAAGGGTCCACCAGGCGCCAGCCCTTTTCTCTCAATAAGTCGTAGGGAGTCGGTTCATTCACCCCCATTCCCATGGCGACTTCGAGAACTATCGGAGCGACCCTGCGAGGCAGGTCCATAAACTTCCTGAACTCCACATCTTTCTGGCCATAATTTCTCCCTCCATAGGATTCAGGCTCGTAGCTGGTCCAGTTCATGATCGTGGTAAAGGCCCCACGCTGCGGAGCCGAAGGGTGCCATTCCGAAAGTTCAACCGGCGTCCTGGTCGGACGCCAACAGTGGCCCGTATCGGGGACATTTTCCGGCGACAAGCATTCTCCAAAACTGAAGTGTATGTCATGTGAGTTTACCTGCCGGCAAAAATCTGCGTCGCCTCCGGCGAGTTTGACCTGGGTGAATACCGGATCGGTATCGATAAAGACGAGTCGCGGGACGCGGCGATATTTTTCAGGATGCTCAAGCGTTCCGGAGACATTAATGAGGATGTCTGCTGACTCTATAAGAGCTTGTCTTTTCCTCTCTGACAAGCCGAACCATCGCGGCTCGAGCGGGTATCGATAGGCCCACTTGTTCTCCATCCCGAATCGCGACATCGCCGCGGCCAGATACTCGACATTGGGCGCAGGGTCGCGCGCCACCCAATCATCTCCGGATGGTCCGCCATCCAGAACATAGGGCCATTCACCGGAATCCTCAAGATAATACACGTCATGGCCCAGACGAGCGAGGCCAAGCATATACTGGATGTGGAACCAGGTGACGCCCCCAAGTCTGGGATGTTGACCGATGAGACCGGTAACGATTATGCGCAGCGAGCTTACGCCCATGAAGCGGCTTTATCCAGTCGCCCCCGGCGGGTGGCCCGGAGAATGTTGTCGATCAGGCTCGAGTAGGTTCGCAGGTTATGGATGGTCCATTTGAGATATTCGTATTCCAGATATCGACTGTCCTTCTCCGTGATGCCGTAGATCTCCCAGTAGATTCCGTCGATGATTCGGAATAGAGTCCCGCAGTGAGCAAGACTCCTCACGATCTGGACGTCAAGGTGTGGCCAGCGAGGCCGGATGACTGAACAGTAGGTCAGGATGTCAGGGGTCACCGAGCCGAGTGTAAATTGTGCGAGGTCGATGGCGGGAGAGCCCCATCCGGCTATCTCCCAATCGAACACGCAGAGAGCAGCACGCCGACGGTTCCCCCGGAGGCGCACGTTCTTTTCCGAAAGGTCGCCATGCACGAGCGTTTGAGGCATGCCTTCACATAACTGCTCAATTTGATTCCAATGTGATTCCAGAAACCGGATCTGGGCGACCATCGCCTTGAGCAGCACGACATCATCGGTGCTCTGCCCGGATCTGGATTGGATGAGCGGGACCGTGTCGCGTGCCGCTCGCAATTCCTCCAGGTAGTATGTTGGCCCCTTCTGCGGCAAACCAGAACGCGATAGACTCTGCTCGGCATGCAGATGCATGAGCCCCAACCAACGTGCGGCGCACGCTCGATGCTCAACGAGCAATGACGAATAGGCCTTTCCGCCTGCGTCTTCCAAGAAGAGCCAGCAGAATTCGCCCTGTTCCCTCACAGTCCCATAATATCGCAAGGAAGGTATGGGTAGGGATGGCAGAATTTCTCCGTAAATGGTGCGCTCCACGATCGCCTCTTCTCCCCTGCATCGTTTCGCTACGACAGCGCCGCCTCCGGGACCCACTCCGTGCATTCGATAGAGGCGCGCCTTCTTGGCTTCCTGCAGGACTTCGATCCGCGTGGGACTTTTTCCTGTCGGATCAAGGAGGTGCCACGCCTGGACACAAGGGTATTGTGAAACGTCAGGGTTCGCCCTTCCTCCGTTTGATTGCTCAGACATCGCAGTAGAGCCTGCTCTCACTCCCGCTTGCAGAAACCAGTTCGCCGTGTTCAATTGAAATGACCCTATCACAATTGGTGAGCGTGTTCCGACGGTGCGTAATCAAAAAGGTGGTGCGTCCGCTCATCAGCCGGGTCATAGAATCCATGATAGCAGCTTCAGTCTCGGTATCTATTGCACTCGTAGGTTCATCCAAGATCAGGATCGGCGCGTCCTTCAAGAAGGCGCGTGCAAGCGCGATGCGCTGGCGTTCACCTCCCGAGAGGAGCATTCCACGCTCACCAACCTGCGTCTCATAGCCCTCGCCAAGACCGAGAATAAAATCATGAGCGTTCGCCGCTTTTGCCGCTGCTATGATCTCTGCTTCACTGGCGCTTGGGCGAGCATAGGCAATATTCTCGGCAATGCTTGTGGCGAAGAGGATCGACTCCTGATGTACGATCGTGAACTGATTTCGCAAATCTTCAAGCCTGTAATCCCGCAGGTCAAGACCGTCCAGTAGAATCCTACCGGAGCTCGGATCGTAAAAACGCAGGAGAAGGCTCACGAGAGTAGTTTTGCCCGCGCCTGTTTTGCCGGCAATTCCGAGACGTGTGCCGGGTTCTGTGCGAAACGAAATATCCCGGAGTGCCTGATGGCCTGTGGCGTAGGTAAAAGAAACGTCTTGAAAGACAACCGCACCCATCGCTCGAGCAAGCGATCGTGCATGCGGCCGTTCGTTCACCTCTGCTGCCTCGTCAAGAAGTGCGAACGCTCGCTCGGCGCTCGCCAGATGGGATTGCAGGCTGGCAACTTTCCTGCCGATGGTTTTCAATGGCTCATACAGTTGTGCCAGGTAAGCCATGATGATGAGCAGCCCGCCCAGCGTAAGGACACCCGATTGGACATGTCGAACACCGATCAGAAGGGTTGCTGCAGTCCCGCATGCAATGATCATCCCTACAATGAAATTGAACTTGCCCTCCACCATGGTCAGGCGGATTTGTTCCCAGACGGTCTTCCTCGAATGTCGAACGAACCGATTTTCTTCATACCGCTCGCGACCGAACCCCTTGACAACTTGAACAGCGGCCAATACCTCCTGAACGACTGACATGGCGGAGCTTTGAAGGGACTTGAGTTGGCTCCATCCCTCGCGAAGGCGCAGGCGAGCGGCGCGTGATAGCATGAACAGAAACGGCGAAACCGAGATCGCGACCAGCGCCAGCTGCCAGTCGATCTGGGCAGAAACACAAATCATCCCCACAACCGTAAAACTTGCAGAGATGAACGGGATAACACCATCAATCGCAATATACTGAATGGCCGGGGCGTCATATTGAATACGGTAGATAGAATCCGTCCTCCCCTTTGAATCATGGTACGAGAGCGCCAATCGTTGCACGCGGCGGAAGAGTTGAGCTCGGAACTGCAGCACCAACTTTTCGCCGGCGTAGGTTCGTATCAGCGAGCTGGCCCACTCCTGTAAATAGCTCAGGAGGCTAATCCCCACAAAGAGGCCGGCGGCAAGGAAAAGCTTAAAATCCAGGGACTGGGTAGCATTCGCCGAAAACAGCCGCCGCAAGAAACCAGGAAGTGCTTGGGAGCCAAGCACACTGTCCACTGCAATTTTCAATGGAATCGGGTTCAGAAGCTGCAAAGGGATCGAGGACAGGCTCAGGAGAAAAATTACAACGATGTGAATCCAATAAGGATGCGAAATTTGAAGCAGGCGGCGATAAAGGGTCAGATCTCGATATTTGGAAGGGGAACTCACACCGTGTCTCGAGCTCCTGAGTGCTTCAGCGAGCAAAGTATGGCGGCAGTCGCAGCAGCGCAATCCACGAACGAGCGGATTGCAAGTACTCCGGCAAACAACCCGAGGATGTACGCCGCCGCCCAGGCGCGATCGTTCGCAGCCAGCGCGGCAAGGACGGCAAAGAGTAGAGTCAGGGCTAGCCCGATGGGTGAAAGCTTCGGCCACAGGCGAATGCGGACAAGTTGTCCGCTGCTTCCATGGTCTTCGACGGCCATGCCCATGCGAGCGCCGCCGATTAATCCGCCTCTAACTTCCAGGTCCCAACGATCAAAATCGCCGCCACGGACGAGCATTCCGCCATCCCTGCGGAGCTCCTTCTCAAGAAATTCCAGCCTCGTCTCCGAAGTCTGCCCATGTTCACTCCACAAAGCTAACGACCGCCTTCGTGGAAAAGAGAAGAAGGAAAAACCCCGCCGCCGCCATGGGATTAGACCATACCGCAGTCGACCGTACAGCCGGGCTGCCGGTTGAAGCATGTGAAGGAATACTGTGAGGATGTGCATCTTCACACGCTCCAACCGGGAGTGCCGCCCGTTCCTGAATTGAGCTTGAGCGGCGTTCAAGACCGCCTGAATCAACGGAACGAGAATCGACAACGCGAGGAGGGGAGCAATGAGCACGAGCGGTTTCCACACGAGAGCCAGCGCAAACATACCTGCAAGGAGAATTGTCAACAAGAACTCCTCAGGCATCAGTGGAAGAAAATGCAGAATCCCGGGGGCCGGCCCGTAGATTGACTGGAAGGCGCCGGTGCCCCAGACTCCGAAGTAAATCCTGCAGCGACCAAGCAGCGGACTGTGCGCAGATCCATTTCCATATAATCTTCCCTTCCAGCTCAGATGGCCGACGAGGTTGTATTTTTCAGGCCATTTCCTCTCCAGCATTGCCTCAGCCTTCCCGTAGTTCATTTGCTGCTTCCAGAAAGCGGAGATCGAATCACGCCGACGGTGCCAGACCATGGCCCCCGGGCTGAAGCCGAGGGTCCAGCCCCTCTGCTGGAGACGCCAGCACACATCTACGTCGTCCCCGGCGATCCGAAATCTCGGATCGAACCCGCCAATCGCCTTTAGGGCCTCCGATCGAATAGCCATATTGCATCCGGGTATGTGTTCTGCTTCTCGGTCAGTGAGGAGGACGTGCATGGGGTTTCCAGGCGCGTTTGCAACACACTCAGCAGTGGGTGAGGTGTCAGGCGGAGGAATGTTTGGCCCGCCGATGCCTACGTGATCTGAGGTCATAAAAGCATGAGCAAGGAAACTGAGCCAATGTTCATCGGGTTGTGCATCGTCGTCGATATAGGCGACGATCTCGCCGTTTGATGCGTGGAGTCCCAGGTTGCGAGCTCTGCTCAGGCCGCCATTCTGGGTATTGATTAACCGGAAACCGTTCCTGAGGGCGATGGCTCCTGTTTCATCGTCGGATCCATCGTTAACAACGATGACCTCGAAGTTTGGGTACTTGAGGTTCTTGAGACCCGCGAAGCACTCGGTGATCCGGGACGCGCCATTGTAACTGCAGACTATTACTGAGATTCGAGGCCATGATAAATTTGGAGGAAACGGTGATCCGGAGAATGCTTCACGAACCGCGGCCATGGCCGGCTTGGGACGCCGATCGCGGGTGGTGAGGCCGAACTCCCAATCCATGACATCCTCGCCGGCCCTATACCATTCGTCTGTCCAGGCAAATATAAAGGCTCCGGCGCATCCGGCTGCGGAAGCGGTGCGAACTTGCCAATCGAGGATTCGCGCCTGATTGTGCTCGCCATTCCGGAGGCTGTCAAGTCCGACTTCGCTGAGAATCAGGGGCTTATCATTCGCATGGTTTTGGATGCGGGCAAGGTAGAGTTCCAGGCTGTCTTGCGACTCAAGATAGACATTGAAGGAACAGATGTCCACGAAAGGAAGCCGAAGGTACTCCGTGGTGGGATAATTTACATACGTGAATAGACCACCAGGATCTTCTGCTTTAGCGGCCCGGTACAGCCTTCTGAGGTATCGCTCCACTTTTCGAGGTCCGAGCCACCGAACGATGGAAGCAGGGAGTTCGTTGCCTATTGCGTAACAGAGCAGAGCCGGATGACCCGCGCAGCCGCGGACCTTGGCGCGCACCAACTCCTCGATATCGGGAGCGCCCTTCTTATCAATGAGGTAGCCCACATATTGTTCCGCTGACAAACCCACCATAACGCGAAGGGCATGGCGACTTGCAATATCGAGCAAGCTCCGGGGGGGCATGGTGTGAGGAATCCGAACGGAATTGAACCCGCTCGCCGCGATTTGGGCAAAATCTCGCTCGATGACCCCTGGATCATGGTACTCATTGCCGCTGTCGTCCGGTCGAAATGCGCCGTATGTCACCCCGCGAATGTAAAACTTATCGTTGCCGATGAAAATAAACTTTCCACGCACGGAGGGGCGAAATTCCGGTCGGCCCATCGCCGGTTTTTCTGAGGGGGCTCGAAGATGCGTGACCGGGATATCAAGAACGGCTTTGGATGGATCTTCGGGTTGAAAATACGTTCTTGATCGGTCAATCCGCAATGGTAATTCTTTCTCCATATGCCGGGTTACGTTTTATCCATTTGAGCGTGAGTGAAAGGAAAATCCCCGCAGTTCTCCGGCCGCGCCTATTTCTCGCTTACGATATTAGGTGTAGGCCCATCTTGCGGGTGCAGATGAGCGAGCCAGATCGCGTGTAGGACACGGAGGATGCCCTAAGCGAGTGTTCCTACAAGATATCGGATAATGATTTCCCCGATATGATACAGATCATCACGCGGTCCGTGTCTTGCCCATTTTACCTGATTGATTTGCCCTGGGAGGTCTGAGCGGATTCGTCCCCTGCTCCAACTGTGTACATCGCTCCCGGGGGGAAAGGTGGTTCTCACAATTAAAGAGTCCCAACATCAAAGTCAACACTTCGTGAGCGACGCCGTGTCTAATTCACGGATCGATGAATCGCCATAACACCCGAAGACAGTCTGTCCGCGGTGGATAGCATCGAGAAATGTAGATGAGACTTACATGCGGATGATGGTGAGGGGGAGCCAGAGGTGAATAGATCCGCAGTCTGGATGCCGCGAGTCGAAGAGTGCGGCCCAGGGGAACAAATCTACCGCCCCGACTTCTGTTTCGCCTCCCTGAACTTCTGAAGCTGTTTCCAGAAATCATCGTTCGCCGGTTCTTTGGCAACGAGCTCTGTCTCGATCGCGATCGCCTCGTCGTAATGCCCCAGACGGTAGTGGCATTCCGCGACTGTATCGAGGATCTGCAACCGTCCCGGCGCGAGTACCGCCGCCCGCTTGGCAAGCTCAAGCGCCCGCTCCCGGTCAAGGTCGTGCGTCGCAAGTATCCACGCGACGCGCGTGAGCACATCCGGATCGTCCGGGTGGCTGCGCAATTGGGCGTTGATCGCCTGCACCGCCCTCTCCATCTCCGTGCGCGCGGCTGCGAAGTTTTTCTTAGCGTTAAACTCGTCGATCGTCCGCATCCTGGCATCGAACAGAAACGTCCCTTCCCAGACATTGTAGATCCGCCTGAGCTGGGCAAGCGGCAGCGAGTCGTCGTCCACCCGGATATCCACGAATCGGTCGTTGTAACCGGAATACCCCCCTCTGTCCCGCACCACGAGGAGCGCCGCAGACTGTCTCCCGCGTTTATCCCCGCCCGCTCTCTCACCGGCTTCAAGAGCCGCGAGCAAACGCGGAGCCAGGTCCCCGGCTGTCGATTCAAAACTGTTCGCCATTGCCCTGATGACGCCCTCCCCTGCGAGGATGTTCCCCTGGACGCTGTAGCCGTTTCCGGTGACGTGGCCCGCGAACTGCTGGCAGCCGCTGCCAGTGTAGGCGAACGCAGTGCCGTGAGCATCGACAATGGCGAGCTGCCGCCGGTTTGCGTTTGAGTCGCTCTGGATCAGCTCCTCCACGGCCTGTCGCGCGCTTTCACCCCGTCCGAGCATCTCCAACCCGCGGGGTCCGAATTCCGTATTGGCCCACGCCTGCGTCGCGACGGCACCAGCGTCTGCACGCGCGTACGGCACGACCGCGCCCACGCCCAGAAACTTGGATTGAACCGCCACGCCGAGATCGCCGGTTGCTGAATCCCATGCCACGATGGAGAACGTCCCCATCACCTCCGATTCCGGGATGCTTTTAATGTGCTGGGCGTGCAGAATTCCGCCGCAAAGAACGAGCAACGAAAGAGATCGGAGAAATTTCATATCTTCACCTCGCTTATCAACGACATGATGCCTGAATGGAGAGCTTGAACCGCCGGATGAGCTTATTCCCGGTGTCTGCCACGTACAGCGTGCAGTCGCCCGAGAATGCAATCCCCATCGGGGAATTCAGACCGGGCAGTTGGCCGGATGAAGAAGTCAGCTTCTTACCGAACGACTCGGAGCGAAACTGACCCCTCTGATTGAATTTTATCACACTATCAAGTTTGGAATCAACGATGAAGATTTCCCGCCGCCTCCGGTCGTACGCGGCGGCCGAGGCGTTTTGGAACAAGTAGGGCCGGATGATATCGACTCCCCGCTGTGCACCGTTCGCCGGGTCATACTTCGGCAGCCAGCCCTGAAAATCGATCGTGCTCGTATACGCCATCCAGACCGCGCCGTAGACGACCCCATCGGTGGACTGCGTGAGGACGAAATCGAACTGGGAAGGAAAAACCATGATACCTGTGAGATAGCGGATGTCGGTAATTGCGGTCCCTCCCGAGGGCCGCGTTACGAGGTCCCCGATCGGCGTAATCAACGTATCGCCCTTGTTGAACCGGAGCAGGCGGGTGTCGGGATCGACAAAACTTGTGTTGTCGGGTCCCGTACGGGCAACGATGAAGGCGTTTTTCGGAAGAATGCCGATCCCCGGATACCGGCGCTCGGGTCTTCCGGGCTCCTGCCAGATGATCCGATGGTGTGCATTCGGCAGATCGTGACCCGCATAGTAGGAAGTGTCTCGTATAATGGGCGTAATAGTAGTGTCGCCGAACGGTCCGATGACGGTGTCGATGCGGGAGACATAGTTCGTGTCGAACCGGACTAGGAAGATCCGGTAGATCGCGCCGATCGTGTCGGTGCCGTTCGGAGCGATCACTTCGCCGCCGACATACAGATCCAGTTTTGAATTCTGGGCGAGGGATATCGGATGCATGATCCTCGAATCGCGTTTGAGGACGTTGCCCCCGGCGTCGAGCATCACGATTTCATTCCGGTCGTAGTCCGCGACGTACATGAGCTGGTCGTTCCCCGCCAGGATCGCCCGGGGACTTTCGAACCCCCCCCACGGTGGATAGATCTCAACGTAGCTCGTATCCCCGACCGTCGGTACCTGTTGCGGATTTGGCAGCGTACTCAAATCGAATCGCTTCTCACATCCCGCCATAGAGATGCCAAGAAGCAAACCGAAAAGGAGGATTCTCGTGAATTTCATGGCTTAGAATGTTAATCCGAGCGATATCCGGTGGACGCTGCCGAGCGTGTTAAAGTTCGCATAGGCATAATCCACGTTCACGCGGTTCGTTGCGACGGGAGCGGCCACCCCGACCCCGAACGTAACGTCGCTTGAGGTGGCGTTATCGCGTCCGAATAATCGCTCTCCGATCGTTCGCTTGAGCCCGGTCCGGAGCCAGAGCCATTGTTCCCATTGATATTCGATCCCGAGATGCACATTCTCCGCGTTGTCGTTCGGATGGTTCAGCTCGACGGAGGTCGTGACGCGTTGATTCTCCATTTGGACGGGCTCCATCGCGAATCCGATCTTAAACTGGGTCGGCGGAGAAAACGATTGAAACGAGTTGACGTGCCCGCCGCCGAACTCCGTCGCCTCTCCGGTCGGAGCCACATCGGCGCCAAAATTCGTAACCACGACGGAGAACCTCGATGTGCCAAGCCCCGTCCAGTAGTAGGTGCCGAGATCGGCAACGATCCCCCGCATCTTCAGGAGATCGAGCGTCTCCTCGACATACCGCAGCGTGATCCCGAAACTGAACTGGTCTGTCATTTTCCTCGCATAACTCAACCCGAACGCAAGATCACCGAACGAAAAGAATCGTCCGGTTCCAAACGGCTGTGTCTCCGTCGTGATCTCCATATCGGCGGTATGGAGCGATGTCACCGAAAATCCCAGGGCGTCGCCGGGACCGAGATGGTATACCGCTCCGAGGAATTCGTGTTTGATGTCGACAACATACTCGGTATGAGCGAAGATCATCTCGTTTTCGGGAAATTGCGCCAAACCGGCGGGGTTCCAGTACAGAGCGGACGCATCATTGGCGATCGCGACAAACGTCTCTCCCAGGGCGACGCCCCTCGCTCCAACGCCGATTTTGAGGAATTGGAAGGCCGTGATCCCGACACGCTGGCCGCCAAGATTCGGTATCAATTGAGCGGGGCAACTCGTCACAGCGACGAGAATCAGCGGCGCTAGAAAGGCGGTCCCCACGGCAAAGCGGATGTTCAAGGAGTTTCTCATCGCTAGAAGGTAAACGCCATTCCGAGCCTGTAGGTTCGGGGGGTCAGGTAGCGAGCCGCGTTATAGGGAAACGGGGTCACCGGCGCGGTCAGATCGGGATAGAGCGGATCGTTGACCTGCGGAGACGGGTACTGTGTGGGATCCCCGTACTCGTACGCCCGGCCGGTCACCGGGTTAATGATCTGTGAATTCTTCCTGTTGAGAAGGTTCTGGACCTCAACCGAGACGCTCAACCTTCCCACCCCAACATCGATATACTTTTCGAAGTTAAGGTCCACATAGAACCACGGATCGCCCACGAGCGAGTACGGATTCCTGTAGTCCGGGATGTATGCCGGCCGCCCGGTAGACGGATCGTAGCCGAAGAGGATTTGCCTCGTGTACCGTTTGCCGGACTCGTAAAACATTCTGATAAATACATTGTAGTCGTCGAGGATTCCCTGACCGAACCCGAGCAGCGGGGAGTTCTTTCTCGAAGTAAAGTTGAGATTGATTCCGAATTGAATGGGCCTGTCAAACACAGCAGGAACTTCCCTGATGTTCTCTTCGAGCCCCTGCTGGAGGTTGAACAGCGCATCATCAGCCGTCGAGCTCTTTCCGGTTGCGATCGAATATGATCCCGAGATGGTCCCTCGAAACCAACTGCCGATTCTCGTCTTGTATTCAACCTCAAGCCCCCGAATGCGGCTGTAGTCCAGGTTGACGTAGGTCGTGTATGTCCCGCCGGTGAATCTCGACGATTGAATCTGAACGCTCCGAGCGGTAATGTAATCGAAAATGTCTTTATAATACGCGGTGACGGTCAGAACATCGCTGCCGCTGATCTGATTCCGCAACCCCAGCTCGTAGGAGACTGTGGTCTCGGGGTTCAGGTTTGGATTTCCTATTGTCTGGAAGGTGGAGCGGGCGGCGGTTGCCGCAAGCTTCGAGTAGACGAACTGCGGCCTGGGCAGTTTCGAGAAATGACCGTACGAGAAAAACAGCGTCTGATTATCGGAGACCGGATGGGAGATCCCGAGGCGCGGGCTCAGCCGGCCCTTCCACCGGCGGCCGAAGAATCCGAATGTGTCTCCGAAATACGCCGTGCGGACCGCGTCCGGGATATTCGTACGCGACGATGGAAGCGCGACCGTCGAGTCTACAAACTTTCCCGGAAACCAATAGTCGAAGCGAAGGCCAAAATTCAGAATCATCCCTTTGAGGGAGATGTTGTCCTGAGCGTAAAATGCCCCCTGCGCGGGATTCACCCTGTAGATGTCATAGTTCAGCCCGAGCGGCTTGAACCAGGGCGACACGATGTCGACCATCTGAAGATCCTGAAACCGAAATTCGGCTCCCGCCTTAAATTTGTGTTTTTCTGTAAAATTGTTCGTCAGGTCCCCCTTCACGGTGTATTCGGTGAGCGAATGATCCCGCCACCGGGACGCATTGCCGATGTCAAAAAAACCGTCGCCGGGAATGACCCCGATCGTGTCCCGGGCGAGATTGTAATACTGGAGCGGGAGTGTCACGATATCCTTCGGCTCATGGTACAAGTCGAAATACTTTCCGTTGGCATCTCCCCGGACGTGAGCGGTGTAGCGGCTGAACCTAAGTTCATAAAAAGTCTTCGGGCTCAGCGTGTGTGTGAGCGTAATGGAATGCTGGATATTTCGCTGGGTAAAAGTATTCGCGCTGTCGGGGATATTTTGAAACTCGAACTGATAGCCGGGTTGCGCTTCGACATGCTCCAGCGTTGCCTGCACCGACTTGGAATCCTGGTCGATCGAGATCGAAGTGGAGTAGCTGTAGGAAACTTTCAACGTGGAGATTGGTTTCCAGGTCAGTTTCCCGAGCCAGGACCAGTTGTTGCTCGCGCGCGGCGTGAGAAAGGTGCTGTTCGGATAGAGCGATGAGTATAATTGATGCGGAACGCTCACCGTAGAGCCGGCCGGCTGCCCGTTGACAAGGCGTTGTACCCATCGGGTATAGGTGTCGGTCAGGTTCGTATAGAAGGTTCCGAAAAAGGTCAGTGTCCCGGGGATTCTCCCACCGATCGAAGGCAGGATAAGCGACGTCAGCGGCTCGGGGCCGCTTAAGCTTACCTCATAGATGTCGGTGTTCGCGTTGGAGCGAGCGTTTTGATTGAAGCCGAAATGATCGCGCTTGTAGGTCAATGAACCGTTGTAATTCTGGGCCCCTTCCTTGGTTGTGATGTTAACGATCCCGGATGTCGCCTGACCGTATTCCGCGTTATACCCTCCGGTGATAACCTCGACTTCCTGGATCGAAGCCGGGCTCAGCTGCAATCCGAACCCGGTGCCCCCGAGAGGATCCTGCACGGAAACCCCGTCCAGCAGGTAAGCATTTTCGTAGGTCCTCCCCCCTCGGATGTGAATCTCGTTGTCCGCCTGCACGACGCCCGCCTGCATCGCGACGATGTTCTGGACGTTTTGCACGGCCGCCGCCTTGATGTCTTCGCTTTTCATCGATCGGCTTGTCTGAGTCTCTTCGAGATTGAAAAGCGGCTTCTCGCCGATCACAACGACCTCCTGTCCCAGGCTGAGCACCGTCTCATCCATCTTCACGTTGAGCGTTAGGCTTTCTCCCGCCTTGACCTTTGTATCGGTATACTCGACGGTCTTGTAACCGAGCAGTGAGAAGTCGACGGTGTAGGAGCCCGGATTGATGTTCGCGACCGTGAACTTTCCGTCGAGATCGGTCACGGCGCCGTAATAGCTTCCTTTGATAGACACATTGACGCTGGGCAGCGGCTCTTGACTCTTGGCATCGATCACTTTTCCGGTGATCGAGCCTTTCGCCTCCGTCTGCGCCCGGGATATGGTAGCGCCGATCGCGAGCGCGGCGACGAGAATGGAAATTCTCACTATACCCCAAACTGCGCTCGCTGGCCGGATCATATCATTGTCCAAATTCATCACGAAGGACATGTTGTAGGAACGGTATGGCGGTGCTCGGCCCGAACCCCTGCGCGTCCAACAGGTGAAGCGGCAGTCCAAGGAAAACGAAGCTCCTCTTGCCATCCATTCCGACGCCGTCAATCACCCCCACGTTGATGTCGCCGTCTGGCTGGGGGAGCCAGTTCGGACCGGAGACCGGGGCAATGCCTCCGGTTTCCGTGTGGATAATGACACCGCCCGTGGCAACGCACCAGCCCCGCAGCGTGTCTGCGAAGTAGACGCCGTTCAAGTGCTGGCCCACGCTGCTTCCAAATGGAAGCGGAGGTGCGATCCAACTCGCTCCCCCGTCCTGCGTTCGATACAGTGTTCCGGCCGTGCCGGAGATCCAGCCATTGTTTGGATCGGTAAAAAAGACTGAGCGCAGTTCCGCGCCTGTCAGCGCCGGCTGGACAATCCACGATTCCCCGGCGTCGGTCGATTGCAGGATGGTCCCGCCGGAACCCACGGCGAAAACAGTTGATCCGCCGCTCGCCCTCACGCCATTGAGCCTGGCACTCGTGCCGGCGGGGATGAGCCGCCACGTCACGCCGGCGTCTGTAGTCTTGAGTATCGTTCCGCCGTCACCGACGGCGATGCCGGTCTGTTGATCAACGAAGGATGCGGCGTGCAGAATCGCGCCCGTGAGGGGATGGCCGGACAACCACGTTCCGCCTGCGTTCGAGGTATGAATGAGAAGACCGTTGGTCCCCACGATAACGCCGTTGGCGTTCGTGCTGAACGCCACGCCCAGAAAGGTTTCGAGCGTGACAACCGACTGGTTCGACCAGCTCGCCCCGCCGTCCTGAGTCTGCAGGATCGCCCCTCCGCCCCCGACCGCCCATCCCCTGGCGGCATCGAGGAACTGGATCGAAAAGAGGGGATTCTGCGTGCCGGTCGTCTGAACGGTCCAGCCCTGGCCGGAGTTGGACGTGTGAAGGATTGTGCCGTTGATCCCTGCTGCCCAGACGTCACCGCCCGATCCGGAGACCGATTGGAGATCGTTCAGAGTGGCCGTGTAGGCGTACCGAAGGGGAACACGCGCATCTCTCTGGATGTGGTAAATGTACCGTGCGTCCGAGCGCTTGAAAACGGGACGCATGAATACCGAATGATTCGGTTTGTTGTTGAACTTCAGCACGGAAAAAATATCCGAGGCATCGGACGAATCCGGCACGAGCACATATCCTCCCGGAACACGGGTATCGCCCGGCGTTGGAAGAAGCCGGCTCGTATTCAGGCTCACCGAGCTGATTCCGTCGAGCGGGGAGAAATCGGTCAGTGCACCCCGGGGATCGCTCGAGGTCGCGAAGAGCGTGGAAAATATAACCTTGCCCCGGTGGGAGGCGTCGCGGACATACTCAAACAACGGATACTGGGCAACTCCCAGGCTCGGGAACTCATCCGTGTACCAGACGACGACGTCGAACAAATGGAGTGTGTAAATGAATGCCGGGTCGAGAAAAGGCGGGACGAGGCGGCCGAATCGCGAATTGTTCTTTAGCTGAGCAGTCAATCCAAGCCCTATGTTGAGCAGCTCGAAGGAGGGAAATCCCACGCTTGGAAGCACGCGGCGGTAGAAGGCGACCGCCGAATCGCGGTCGAACGATATGTAGTCGTCGATGACCAGCAGCCGCCCCCGGGGGTTCTTGACGAACCAGCGTTTCGTCGAATCGGAAGGCATGACGATCGGGCGGCTCGTGTCCCCCGCAATGTCCCGCGCCCGGACATAAAACTTGTTCAGCGTATCCAGCTTCAGATGTGAGATCGATCCAAGCATGCTCCTTGTTGTTGCGAACGTTCCAACCCAGACATCGGCGGCCACTTCCTGAATACCGATAATCGGATTCGACCGGTCCCTCGGCACCACGAGGGACACGAGGCGGATGTTCCCGGGGACAGTAAACCACCGGGTGGGATCGGTCGGATCATTGAGCGCGATTTGGTAGCTTTCTATTGTCTGGTCGCCGTCCGGATCGGATCCGACCCATGAAAATGTCGCCGCGGTGTAAGTGGT
Organism: Bacteroidota bacterium; assembly: GCA_035635475.1. Taxonomy (GTDB): domain Bacteria; phylum Bacteroidota; class Ignavibacteria; order UBA10030; family SZUA-254; genus VBOC01. Next base: position 16,844 of record DASQAZ010000081.1, read on the forward strand.
ATCGGGCTGCTGCATTACCACGCCGGGGTCGTTCGGATTCTCGGCAAAAACAACCGATGGCGGCTGATTCAACACCGGAATTCCGATCCCGGCTCCGGCGGGATCGACCGCGCCTATGAGCGAAGGGAGCGCAACGTCGCCGGCGTCATATTGACCGTCTTCGTTGCGATCCCAGAATGGAGGCCCGGAATACTGAGAGGGGGTCAGCCCGCTTGGGACGAAGCGCACCACCGCGTGATCCGTCGGGGCCTCCTCCAGCGAGTTATCGACCGCCCGGACCGCGATCTGAAACGTATCCCGCCTGACCAGGAGCGGAAATGCAATCACCGAATCGTGGCCCGTGGTCCAGCGCCAGGCGATCGTATCGCGCAGCGTACGGGCGCTGCCCGGAGCGTAGAGCCTTCCCGATGCGAAGAGGTATCCGGTGACGATTCCATCATGATCGGTCGCCCACCACCGGATGTGCTGCCTGCTGTGTCCCTCCGCTATCGTGGAGTCGGGAAACAGCCAAAGATACGTCCTCGGAGGCTGGTTGGGAACGGGCTGAGGAGCCGTCTCTTTCGGGCAGCCCGTCAAAAAAAACGCGCACACGATCGCAACCGGGCAGAGCGAAATCAGGCGACGAAACGGAATCTTCATCACCCGCCAATCACTTGATAATCATGAATTTTCCGCGTTTCACGAATCCCGTCTCCTGGTCGCGAACAGTGAACAGGTAAAGCCCGGTCGCGACCGCCTGATCGTAGCGTGAAATGAGATCCCAGGCGTGCTCACCCCCCGAAAACTGCGCCTGTGTCGTCGGTTCTCCGAAAACGCTGAACCATTCGATATGCTGTCCGTTATTCGTCGCGGCATCATGCTCGAGCACCGTGACGATATCACCGGCAAGCGTGTACACCGTGATTTGACATCTGGCGGGGAGGTTATAAAAATACAACTTGCGCTGGCGTTCACGCGCCCCGTCCCAGTATGCATTGACATAGTACGGATTTGGATAAACGCCGACGGCGACCGAATGATCGCTCACCGGCGGGGTGCCGGGAATGACCCGGTGGAGCTCCCTGGCGCTTTCCAGGCTCGGCACATTGTTCGCCGAATCGCCCTGATCGAATGCGGAGACGGCATAAATGTATTGCCATCCGTTGAGATGGTCTACGGTTATCCCCTTTGGCGGGAACCGGTACCAGTACTGGACCGTGTCGCCCGGGAAGACCTTGGCGGTGTCCAGGAGAATTCGGCCGAAGCCGGTGTTGTATCCGATATTGTCGTCGGCGCGGTCGAACTCTCCCACGAGCGACAGGTCGAGGACGAAGTTTTCGTGCTGTTGAAAGTCCTCCGCCGTGTTGGACCGATAGACGCGATAGCCCTCGAAATCCTTCCGGCCGAGGACGGGATCGACGGATTCTTCAGCGCTCGATTTATCCCAATAGACGACGACATTCTGATTTGAAACTTCGGTCCGCACCTTCGGCCGGCGCGGTGGAGTCGGGAGAAGGTACCGCGTGATTTTTCCGTCGGGCTCATACCGCAGTCCAAGTTCAGTCGGAGAAACCGAATCGCGCCTTGCAATGTCCTCGCCCGGATCGAGCTGGTTGTTGCCATTGATATCTTCGCCCTGGTAGGACTGCTGCGCCCACCCGGCATTGGCGTACAGGTTCTGCCGCTGCACTTTCGTATCCAGGCTCGCCCGGTCCGATCCGAACTTCTTCGCGCACACCGCTGCGAAGACGACCTCGACGGAATCTCCGGGTTTCAGGCGGGAAAAGGGACCGGTGGACAGGAGATAGGTAACGTTTTTTGGGATGACCCTCAGCGGATCGATCGCGCCTTGGGGCATCGATTGCGACATGCGCGAGTAGCGGCTATAGTACCGGAGGGCATTGTAATCGTCGGTCGGTGAGAGGTATTCATCCTGGCCGCTGCTCAATCTGAACTGCCAGGCGTTGTAGTACGTGTGAAGATGGAGGTTGCCCACCGAGTCCACCCCCGAAGGAAATGGTGTCGATCCCAAGAGCTTCAGCCCGAGGTAACTGCCGGCGGCGGGCCCGCCCGGGGCGCCGTTGAAATCGAAAGAGTACGCCATCCGCTGCAGCGAATCAAACCCCTGGCCGGTATTATCGAAGTATCCCGGCGTCCGGGGTTGGACATAATTCGTGTTCCGCACGACCGCGTTGTCCCAGAAGCCCACGTACACCGAGTCGAGCGTGTCGACGCCGGCGTTATAGATGACGTACCGGAGGATAACGTAGAAATCGGCAAATGGAAAATTCCACGCGTAGCTCTCCTGGTGAATCCGTAATCCAAGCGGAATGTGGTTGATGATCGAATCGCCGGTGGAAGGCGTGCGCGTGAAGCGGTCGGTATAGTCAGCAATGAAGTCCTGATGGCTCACGGCCAGCGGGGAAAACTGAGATGTCGGAGGGCGTTCGTCCGCCAGGGCCGAAAGTTCCCTGATCGAATCCGACGCTTCGGCGTTGTATTCGTAGTCCCCTCCTGCCGAGGAGGCAGAGGCAGCGCGGTCCGTCGCGCCTGTCGACACCAGAATCAGGCCGTTTCTCGAATCGGTCGAATCGCGTGTTTTTAATACCGCCCCCACCCAGAGACCGCCCTGCCAAATGTGCTCGATCCGCGATCCGCGCGGGTATTCGCAGGAGGGTTGGATTGGCCAGTAGGCATTGCGCGTGCCCACCGTGCCAAAATTCGTGACCGTCAAGCCGATGCTTCCGACACTCGTGTACTTGCGATCGATATCCGCTGCCGTCTTGCGAAAACCATCAGGCCCACCGACAGCAACTGCTGAAACCAAAAACAGGATAACCGCAATGAGAGGACGGCGAAAAAGCCCGGGGACTCTTACCATGAAACTACATGCGAGACTAGAAAGTATCGAAGAGGGAGAAGGTTGACGGCCAATATAGAACTTAATTTTCACAAAATCAAAAGAATGCTCCACATTTTAGAGATTTCTAAGGAATTACATTAGAATATTCTAATTTTCCGCATCTTGACATTGAAATCTTGAATCGGTAATATTCCTCCAACGATTCACGCGGTTTTTCTGCCGATGTTCAGTCCCTATCGACGTCTGCAGAAGGCAACAAAAACGCTCAGGCAAGCCCCCGACCTGAGCGTTTTGCTTTTTGATCTTGCACCGGGTCTTACACTCCTGTTTTGCTTTCACGGGAATTTGAGGTATATTTTTTTCCGTCATCATGGAAAGGTGCAGGAGCGGTTTAACTGGCACGCCTGGAAAGCGTGTGTGCCCGAAAGGGTACCGAGAGTTCGAATCTCTCCCTTTCCGCATCAGCCGACGATCGTCACCTCTTCCACCCGATCCCCCTCCACGAAGCTCCATCTCCCGCCGCGGGACACCGTCGCAGGCCGAATTTGCCTCACGGGCATTTTTTGCTTAATTTTCCTTGAGATACGCCTCCGATCACAATGTTTCTGTCCCGTTGTGCAACACGTCCTGAGCCACCTCCTCCTCTGCTTCGCCTGCACCGTTTCGGTGCTTGGACAGGGGTCAACCGTCTCCGTCGTCACTCTTGACGGCACCATCAACCCTGCGTCCGCCGATTACCTCCATTACGAAATCCGGAGGGCATCCGAAGACCGCGCCGGGTGCCTGGTAGTCCAGCTCAACACACCGGGCGGGTTGCTCGCTTCGACCCGCTCCATCGTTTCCGATTTCCTCGCCTCCCCCGTCCCGATCATTGTATTCGTCTATCCACAGGGTTCGCAAGCCGCTTCGGCGGGCGTTTTCGTCACGCTGGCCGCCCATCTCGCCGTGATGGCCCCCGGGACCAACATCGGCGCCGCCCACCCGGTAACGATCGGAGAGCAGCCGGATTCGGTCATGATGGCAAAGGCCACGAACGACGCGGCGGCATTCATCCGGACCATCAGCGAGAAACGAAAGCGGAACGTCGGCTGGGCGGAGGATGCCGTCCGTAAAAGCATCTCCATCACGGAAACGGAGGCCCTCCGTCAGCATGTGATCGACGCCGTTGCCTCCTCCCTTCCCGAGCTCCTGGAAAAGGTCGACGGCAGGGAAGTGCAGACGTCCGCCGGGAAAGCGGTGCTTCATACACGAAACGCCGCCGTCACTCTAAGAGAAAAGTCTGTCCAGCAGAAATTGCTCGACATTCTGAGCGACCCGAATATCGCCTACATCTTTATGATGCTGGGGATCTACGGCTTGCTCTTTGAACTCTACAACCCGGGGGCGATTCTGCCGGGCATCGTCGGCTTCATCTCATTGATTCTCGCCTTTTACTCATTTCACACCTTGCCGGTCAATTATGCCGGCATCGCGTTGGTTGTCTTTTCGGTCGTCCTCTTTGTGCTCGAAATTAAAATTCCCAGCCACGGTTTGCTCACCGTCGGGGGAATCATCTCCCTGCTCCTGGGCTCAATCATGCTCTTTCAGACCGAATCTCCCCTCGATTTCGTCTCCGTCTCGTGGGAGGTCATTCTCCTCGTAGTGGCTTTCACGGCCGCATTTTTTATCTTCGCAATCGGCATGGGCATCAAAGCCCAACGGCTGAAACCGACGACCGGGGCTCAAGGGCTCGTCGGCGAGATCGGCAAGGCCGTGACCGACCTGAGACCCGACGGACAGGTCAGCGTGCACGGTGAAATCTGGAATACAACGAGTCTCGACGGGACCCTGAAGAAGGGGACTGCGGTAAAGGTCGATCAGGTGGAAAACCTCAGACTCAAAGTCAGAAAACTCACGTAAGCTTCATACAGGAGGATCGTATGGAAATGATTCCGGTCGGAATTGTCGTCGTCGTAATATTCGGCGTCATAATTTTGTCCAATGCCATTCGGGTGCTGCGGGAGTACGAGCGGGGAGTCATTTTTCGGCTCGGCAGGCTCATTGCCGCCAAGGGCCCCGGCATTGTCTTTCTCATACCGATTGTGGACAGGATGGTCAAGGTGAGTCTCCGTACCGTCGTGTTCGATGTTCCGACGCAGGATGTCATCACGCGCGACAATGTCTCCATAAAAGTAAACGCGGTGGTCTATTTCAGGGTCGTGCAGCCTGAAAAGGCAATCGTCGATGTGGAAAACTTTCTTTTTGCGACATCGCAGCTCTCCCAAACGACGCTCCGCAGCGTCCTGGGACAATCAGAGCTCGACGAGATCCTCTCGCAGCGCGACAAAATCAACCGGCAGCTTCAGGAGATCATCGACGCGCACACGGAGCCGTGGGGGATCAAGGTATCGAACGTCGAAGTGAAACAGATCGACCTCCCCATCGAAATGCAGCGGGCCATGGCGAAGCAGGCGGAGGCCGAGCGCGAGCGGCGGGCGAAGGTCGTGCACGCAGAGGGCGAGTTTCAGGCGAGCCAGAAACTCGCGGACGCTGCAGCGATCATTGCCACGAATCCCATCGCCCTGCAACTGCGCTTTCTGCAGACTCTGACCGAAGTCGCCGCCGACAAGAATTCAACCATACTCTTCCCAGTACCCATCGATGTCCTCGAACCGTTCATCGACAGAAACCGGAAAAAGTGAGCGGCCCCTTCTGAGCGATCCGGTCTTGTTCGGCCGGAACCCCGAGGAACGCATTCTCGCCGTTCAACACATCGGGGAAGGAACGATGCGGATATACCGGCGGGAAGAGGCCGGTGTTTCCACGAAAGACTTCGATTTTTATCCGTTCTTTTACCTGACCGATTCCTCCTACCTCGACGGGTTTTCTTCCAGGCACTGGATCAAGAAGCTGGAAGGCGATCATGAGTACCGCTTTCTCTGCGCCTTTGCCCGCTGGTCGGACATGTGGGAAGCCGTTCACGCGGTCATTGCAAACCACAATCGGCGTTCAGGCGCGGTCGTGGAAGCGTACAACGATGTGCCCGACCTTCACCTTCGCCCCGATGCGGTTTCTCAGTTTCTCATGCAGACGGGCATGACGCTGTTCAAGGGCATGGATTTCGACGATGTCCACCGGCTGCAGCTCGACATCGAAACGTACACCAGCCGGGGGTCCCGGTTCAGCAATTCGGCGAGGCTCGAAGACCGGATTATATTAATAAGCCTCTCCGACAACCGGGGATGGGAATACCTCATCGACGGGAAGCACAAGACAGAAGCGGAAATGCTCGCCGAATTAATCCGGCTTGTACGCGAGAAAGACCCGGACGTGATCGAGGGGCATAACATTTACAATTTCGATCTCCCGTACATCAATGCCCGCTGCAGGCTCCACGGCATCGAGTGTGCCATCGCCCGGGACGGCTCGGCCATGCGATCATTCGATTCGCGTACCGCGTTTGCCGAGCGCGCCGTCGAGCACGGAGGATGGGAAATCGCGGGCCGGCACATCATTGATACCTGGCTCCTCCTCCAGTCATACGACGTCTCCAAGCGATCGCTCGAGAGCTATGGTTTGAAGTACGCCGCCCAGTACTTCGGTTTTGCGCGAACAGACCGGGTGTACGTCGAGCCAAACCGGATCTCGTGGTACTGGGATCACGATCACCAGACGCTGAGCCGCTATGCGCTCGATGACGTGGAGGAAACCCGCCGGTTGAGTGACGTTCTGTCGCCCACCTACTTTTACCTATCGCAACTGGTTCCCATGAACTATGGCACGGTTGCGCGGATCGGTTCGGCGGCAAAGATCGAAGCCCTCATCCTGCGCGAATACGTCGCCCGCAAGCATTCGGTGCCGAAGCCGCGGGGAGGGCTGCAGACAACGGGCGGATACACAGACATTTTTCACACGGGCATCCTGGGGCCGATTCTGGATGTGGACGTCGAATCGCTTTATCCATCCATCATGCTCAGCCGCAGTATTGCCCCCCGGTCCGAAACGCTCGGCGTCTTCCGGCATCTGCTTGAAAAACTTACGGAATTGCGGCTGAAAACAAAACGGAAAATGCGCAGCACCTCGCAGCGGGACCTGCAACTGAAGTACGATGCCATGCAGTCGTCCTTCAAAATTCTCATCAACTCATTTTATGGTTACCTGGGCTACACCCCGGCCCTTTTCAACGACCCCGAGGCGGCCGACCAGGTGACCCAGACCGGCCAGCAAATCCTCCGCCAATTGATGTCCGCAATCACATCCCGGAAAGGGACGGTGGTGATGGTCGATACCGATGGAGTCTTCTTCGTCCCGCCGCCGGATGCGCAGGATCCGGATTCCGAAAGCCGGTTTGTGGAAGGTTTGGCCAGGGAACTGCCGGACGGGATCCATCTTGCGATCAACGGGCGCCACAAGCTGATCCTGAGCTACAAGAAGAAAAATTATGCCCTGCTCGGATATGGCGATAACGTGAAGATCAAAGGCTCATCGCTGGCGGCGCGGAGCATCGAACGATTCGGGAGACAGTATCTTCGCGAATGTATCGAGCAGCTGTTGAGGCGCGATATCGAGGCGCTCCACCGTGTCTATGTGAAGTATCACAGGGCCATCTCCGGCCACAAGCTCACGGTGGACGAATTCGCGCGCATGGAGTTTCTCAAAGAGAATCTCGAAAAATACACCGCGGCCGTCTTGGCAGGAGACCGAAACCGGACGGCGAGTTATGAGGTCGCGATCGCATCCGGCATCCGGTGGAAGCCGGGAGACCGGATTTCATATTACATTACGGGGAGCGATACGCATGTGAAGGGGTTTGAGAATTCCAGGCTTGCGGAGGAGTGGGATCCAAACTTTCCCGACGAGAACAGCCAGCATTATCTGAAACGGCTCGACGAGCTGTCAAGAAAATTTGAGATTTTCTTCCGCGCGCCGGATTTCAGGAGGATTTTTTCCGTCGACGACCTCTTCCCCTTTTCCCACCTGGGAATTGAAATCCTGACGCAACCGCTCCAGTTGGAAGCGCGGGAGAGCGAAGAGATTGAAACGCCTCCTATCGAATTGACGATCTGGCTGGATGAAGGGTGACGCCTCTCATGAACGCCTACTCCGCCCTGTTCTTCGCTACCCAATCTTTGACATACTTTACAATATCAAGCGTCGAAGCGCCCGGCGTGAAAAGTTCTCCAACTCCCATCCTCTTCAGCTCCTTGATATCCTGGTCGGGAATAATTCCGCCCCCGAAGAGGAGCACGTGATCCAGTTTCTTCGACTTCATCAGAGCGAGGATGCGCGGAAAGATCGTCATGTGGGCCCCGCTCAACAGGCTGACACCGATCACATCGGCGTCCTCCTGCAAGGCCGCTTCGACAACCGTCTCGGGGGTTTTCCGCAGGCCGGTATAGATCACTTCCATTCCGGCATCGCGGAGAGCCGCGGCAATGACCTTCGCTCCCCTGTCATGGCCGTCGAGGCCGACTTTCGCGATCACGACTCGTATTTTTTTGGCCATCGTAAACTAATCCGAATCCAAATGTTTCTGAAACTCGCGCAGCGTCACGTACAACCGGCTCAGGGGCAATCCGACCACATTATAGAAACACCCGTCGATTCGCTCGACGAAAACGGCGCCCATGTCGTCCTGAATGCCGTACGCTCCCGCTTTGTCCATCGGAGAACCGGATGAAACATAATCGCGGATTTCATCCTCTTCCAGAGGCCGAAAGGTGACCCTCGTCACTTCAACCGCCGTCGCCCGCCGGCCGGACGGCCGGTCTATGAGTGTCACGCCGGTATACACTTCATGCGTCCTGCCGCCGAGCATCCTGAGCATGCGTGTCGCGTCGGCCCGGTCCGCGGGCTTCCCCAGAATCCCCCCGTCGATCCGGACGATGGTGTCGGCGCCGATGATGATCGCGTTCTTGAAGGACTCCCCGACAGCCTGCGCCTTGCGTTCCGACAATCCCGATACATGCCGGATCGGATCGCCGGCCGATTCGCTTCCTTCATCGATGCCGCTCTCCCGCACCTCAAACGGCCACCCGATCTGGCGCAGAAGGTGCTGGCGGCGGGGGGACCCGGAGGCGAGAACGAGCTTCTTCTTCAGGAGCATCGGCCGAAGGGGCCCTCAGAAAACAAAAAAGAGCGATACACATTCATCGCTCTCGATCGGCACACGCGACACCATGTCGTCGCAATTATTTAATAGCGGAACATCGCCTTGATGCTTCCCCACGTTCGCCGCACTCCGGAAACCGTATGCGACACCGGCAGGTCGACGGTATAGATCGGCATCGCGCCGTTGCTATAGGAGATTTTTATCCGGTAGTGATACATCGTCGTGATCTTCTTGAACGCCGAGCGATCGACGTATTCGTACAGCGACGGGCCTTTGGGATCGAGGGACGCGATCGTCGTGTATCCGGTCTCGTTATCCGTCCGCCGCTCGAGGTCAAATCTCGCCACACTCGATTCGTCTTCGGTTATAAAGCGGATCGTGATATTGACGCCGTCGCTGCTCGCCTGAAGAGAGCTCGACTTGATGACTTCCGAGTTAGCGACCCCCCAGAGAGTCAGCAGGATGGCAATGGTGGAGGCAAAAATGCGCATTGGAGCAGTGTAAAGATACAATTACCGGCTATGAAAGTCAAGGGTTTTTTGCCCGTTCATCGTGCGCGAGGCGAGACTTGAACTCGCATGCCCTTCCGGGCGCCACCCCCTCAAGATGGTGTGTCTGCCAGTTCCACCACTCGCGCAAATGCCTGAAATCGCAGAATTGTCCTCCGCTGGGAGCGGTCTTTCTTGCGTGGCTGTTAATCTACGCTTTTCTCGGGCGAAATTCAACAACAACCCCCCAGGCCCGCTCATGACCCGAATATCGCGGCGTGATTTCCTTCGAGCCCTGTCGGCGGGCACCGCAACCCTGGCAGGCGTATCCCTTCTGGCGAGCCAGGAAGGGTGCAAGCAGGATATGGCCATCAACCCCTCGCCGGTAACCGGTCAGAAGGTGACTCTTACCCTGGCAAATGAGAGCGCTTTGCAGAGCGTAGGAGGCAGCATCCGCCGCACGTTCGACGGTAACAACGGAGGCAATGCCGTGCTGGTCGTGCGCGTCTCACAGAGCGGCGGCGCCGCGTTCAAGACTATGTCGGTCGTCTGCACCCATGCAGGGTGCGCAGTCAATAATCCGGCCGGCGGTCAGGTATCCTGTCCGTGTCATGGATCCACGTTCAGCGCTCAGGCTGGAAACTTTGCAGCCAATTTATCCGGTCCCGCTCCGAGTCCCCTGCAAACCTTTCCAACGTCGTTCGACGGCTCGGTGATCACGATAAGCTTCTAGTTCCCGGAGCGTCAGACCGTCCTTAATAATATGCGTGTCGGATAAGTCCAGTGTTAGTCAGAGTCAAGATTTGCTGCATCAGTACTATAGAAGAAGCGGAAATGGCGATACGCAACGGTGCTTCCGCCATCGGATTGGTATCCGCGATGCCGAGCGGACCGGGCGTGATTTCCGATCAACGCATATCCGAGATTGCGAAGCATGTTCCCCCGGGAGTTTCTTCGTTTTTGTTGACCAGCGAGCGGGACGTCCCGTCGATCGTCGGGCAGCAGCGCCGTGCCCGATCGACTGCGGTCCAAATCTGCGATCGGCTTGAACATGGCGGCTATCCCGATCTGCGCGAAGCGATGCCGGGAATCGGCATCGTTCAGGTTGTGCACGTCAGGGGGCCTGAATCCGTTTCAGAAGCAATCGGGGTCGCTCCCCACGTCGACGGCATCTTACTCGATTCGGGAAACCGAAGCCTGCCTG
>DASQAZ010000082.1:0-26592 GCA_035635475.1 Bacteroidota bacterium
TGATTGTGGTGCATCCGATTGATATGACCAAACCCAAACTACACAAGCCCAGGCGTAAGCCGAAGCGCGTTCCGAAGAAGCGAGAGGAGAACCATCCTCCCCACGTCGAGGTCTCAGCAAAAGAGTTCGATGAGTTCCTTCGTGAGATTGCTCGCGCAGGATCGCCTCCCAAGAAAAAGTAGCGCGTAATCCTCGTCACGTTACCCCACCTCCGCGGCCTGAAAAAGGCCGCAAACCCAGCCCAAAACCCCATTGTGCATGAAGTATATAGATCGGCGGCAATTTTTCGCTTGACAATAACCGCTCGAAACCTTATATTATTAGGTAGATAGTCCATATTCCCTTAGTTAATTAGCATAAACCCACCTTTGACCTTGATTAGTAAGGAACCCGTCTCTGCGTTGGATGACGTCGATACCAAAATCCTGGAAATTCTCCAGCAAAACGCACGAACACGGCGCAATGACCTTGCTTCCCTCGTCGGCCTTTCGCTGCCTTCGGTCAGCGACCGGCTGCGAAAACTTGAGGAGGGGGGCTATATTAAAGGCTACTACACCCGTGTCGATCCAAAGATGCTGGGCCGGGACATCACGGCTTTCATTTTCGTCTCCGTCGAGTCCTCGAAACACTATAATGCCTTCCTCGATCATGCCCACGCCAACGATGATATCCTCGAATGTCATGCAATTACCGGGGAGGGCTCACACCTGCTCAAGATCCGTACCGAAAACACCGCGACGCTTGAAAAACTGCTCGCCAAGATCCAATCCTGGCAGGGTGTCGCGGGGACCAGAACAAGCGTTGTTCTTTCCACGTCGAAAGAAACGACGAGACTAAAAATCCATAACTCAAAATAACCAACAAAGCGGAAAGGGAGTTCCTATGCGCGCAACAAAGCCAAAGGCTGCGAAAAAGAACGGCGGTAATGTCTTCAAGACAATCGCAGCGCATAATATCGACATCATCGACCTGCGCTTCTGCGACATGCTGGGTCAGTGGCAGCATTTTTCGATAACCCGGAATGAATTCGACGAAAGTGCCTTCACGTCGGGTGTCGGATTCGACGGCTCGAGCATCCGGGGCTTCCAGCGGATTCACGAAAGCGACATGCTGCTGTTCCCCGATCCGGATACGGCGTTCATCGATCCGTTCACCTCGATTCCCACGTTGAACATCATTTGCGACGTGAAGGACCCGATCACGCAGGAGCGGTATTCGCGGGACAGCCGGTATGTCGCCGCAAAAGCCGAGTCGTACCTTCGCTCGACTGGAATCGCCGACACGTGCCTTGTCGGACCGGAAGCGGAATTCTTTATCCTCGACAGCGTGCGTTTCGATCAATCCCACAATTTCGGTTTCTACTATCTCGATTCCGATGAAGGGTTCTGGAACAGCGGGAAAGAAACCAACGGGGTTCCGAACCTCGGTCACAAACCCCGCTTCAAGGAAGGATATTTCCCGACCTCGCCGATCGACAGCCATCAGGACATTCGCTCGGAGATGGCTCTAACACTTGAGCGCGTCGGTGTGGGCGTCGAAGTTCATCACCATGAGGTCGCGACCGCCGGCCAGACAGAAATCGATATGCGCCGGGATACGTTGCTCCGGATGGGGGATAGCGTCCTCAAGTACAAATACGTCGTGAAGAATGTGGCGAAGAAGAACGGCAAGACTGTGACGTTCATGCCCAAACCGATTTTCAACGACAACGGGTCGGGCATGCACGTCCATCTCAGCCTCTGGAAAGGGACCAAGCCGCTGTTTTACGGCGACAAATACGCCCAGCTGAGCCCGATGGCGCTCCACTTTATCGGTGGCATCCTCAAGCACGCGCCGGCACTCTGCGCAATCGCAAACCCCACCACGAACTCCTACAAACGGATGACTCCCGGCTTCGAAGCGCCGGTGAATCTTGCCTATTCAAAGCGAAATCGGAGCGCTGCGGTCCGGATCCCCATGTACTCCAACAATCCCAAGGCGAAGCGGATTGAGTATCGGTGCCCCGACCCGGCGTGCAATCCGTATCTCACGTTTGCGGCCCTGCTCATGGCCGGCCTGGACGGCGTCAAGAACAAGATCGACCCGGGAAAGCCCCTGGATGTCGACATCTACGATCTCAAGGGGAGCGAGCTCGACAAGGTACCGACCACCCCGGGATCGCTCGAGCAGGCGTTGAAAAATTTGGAGCTCGATCACGACTTCCTGATGCACGGAAAAGTCTTCACAGAAGACTTGATCCGGACATGGATCGAGTATAAGATCGAGAGAGAGGTGAAACCCATGCAGCTTCGCCCTCATCCGTACGAGTTCTCGCTCTACTACGACGTTTGATCGCCCCCGGAGCTCGGCTTCGGCCCTCCGCCGACTTGAGATTGCGGAGGAAGTTTCTTACTTTGAGCCCGATGAATTACACGTCGATTCTCCTCTCGACGCGCGGCCGCGTTACAACCATCTCGTTGAATCGGCCCGACCGCAGGAACGCGCTGAACGATGTTATAATCAGAGAGCTCGCCGATGCATTCGGCACCGCCAATCGCGATCCGCAGATACGGGTCGTCATCCTGACGGGCGAAGGGGCTTCGTTTTGTGCCGGCATGGACCTCGAGTATCTTCGAAGGACGTCGGAGCTGGGACAGGCCGAAAATCTTGAGGACGCCCGCAACCTGATGAAGCTCCTCGAATCGATCCACGCCCTCAAGAAACCCGTGGCGGCGATGGTGAACGGCCCGGCTCTGGGCGGGGGATGCGGCCTCGCCGCGGCGAGTGATTTCGTGTTTGCGGCGAAAGAAAAGGCAAGACTGGGAGCCCCGGAGGTCAAGCTCGGATTCCTGCCCGCGCTGATCCTCCCGTACCTGATAAAGCGCATGGGTGAGAGCGCCGCACGGGAATTCGTGCTTCGGGGGGAGATCCTGAATGCGGAGGCGGCGAAGGCGAAGGGGTTGGTCAGCGAAGTGGTCGATGATGCAAGCCTCAAATCGAAAGTTCTGGAATTCGCGGATCAGCTGGCGAGATCGACGAGCGGATCCTCCCTGATGCTGACAAAGGAATTGTTTTCGCGGTATGATGAGATGGACACCAGGAACGCGATGGAATATGCTGCGAATCTCAATGCCCTGGCTCGCAAGACCGATGACTTCAGAAGAGGGATCGACGCGTTTCTCCGAAAAGAGGACATCGATTGGTAGCACGCATCGGAGAAGAGCTGAAGGCCCATATCCGGAACATCCCCGATTTTCCCAAGCAAGGAATTGTCTTTCGCGATATCACGACCCTCCTGCAGGACCCCGCGGCGTTTCGCAAGGCAAACGACTGCTTCTACGAACACTATCGCTCAAAGAGGATCGACAAAGTCGTCAGCATCGAGTCCCGCGGGTTCATCTTTGGTAGCGTGCTCGCCTCCCGCGTAGGGGCGGGGTTCGTCCCGGTGCGCAAACCGAACAAACTGCCCTTCCGGAAGCTCCGCGAGGAATATCAACTGGAATATGGCACGGACGCTTTGGAGATCCATGCGGACGCCATACAAAAGGGCGAGCAAGTTCTCGTCGTCGACGACCTGCTGGCGACCGGCGGAACGGCTCGCGCTTCGTGCGCTCTCGTGAGGCGGCTGGGTGGAGAGATTAAGGGTGCGGGCTTCCTGATCGAACTCGCTTTTTTAAAAGGCCGCGAGAAGCTCCCGGATATTGAGGTCTTTTCGGTGATCACGTACGACTCGGAGTGACAGTCGTCATGAAGACGATCATAGAGCCGTTCAAGATCAAGGTCGTGGAGCCGATCGCGTTTCGGACGCCCGAAGAGCGCGAGCTCATCCTGCGGGATGCAGGCTTCAACCCATTCCTGATCCGGGCCGATGACGTCCTCATAGACCTGTTGACCGACAGCGGAACGGCGGCGATGAGCGCGAAACAATGGGCCGGCATCATGGAAGGGGACGAATCGTATGCGGGCGCGAGAAGCTTTTTCCGGTTCGAGGGGGTAGTCAGGGAGCTGACACGGTTCAAACATATCATTCCGACACACCAGGGCAGGGCGGCGGAAAAGATCTTGTTCACACTTCTTGGCGGAGCCGGCAAATTTATTCCTAATAATGTTCATTTTGACACCACGAGAGCGAACGTGGAATTTTCCGGCGCCGAAGCCGTCGATTTACTCGTTCCCGTAGGCAGGGACCCGAGTGCGGTCGCGGATTTCAAGGGGAACATGGATATTGCCGCTCTTGACAAATTCATACAGGAAAAAGGAGCCCGGAACATTCCGCTCATCATGCTGACGGTCACCAACAATGCCGGAGGCGGACAGCCGGTGTCGATGGAGAATATCAGACAAACCAGGGAGATCGCTTCCAAGTACAATATCCTGTTCTTTCTCGACGCATGCCGGTTCGCGGAAAATGCGTTCTTTATAAAGCAGCGGGAGAAGGGATACCAGGATAAAGCGGTCAGGGAGATTGCCGTCGAAATGTTTTCTCTCGCCGATGGCTGCACGATGAGCGCGAAGAAGGATGCACTCGTGAATACGGGGGGATTTCTTGGTATGAATGATGATGAGCTTGCAATGCGTGCCCGGAATTTGCTCGTGCTGACGGAGGGCTTTCTTACCTACGGCGGGCTCGCCGGCAGGGATCTCGAGGCGATGGCGCAGGGATTCGAGGAGGTGCTCGACGAACATTACCTGACCTACCGGATCCGGTCCGTGGAATATCTCGGCGAAAAACTCCTTCAGGCGGGTGTCCCGATCCTGCAGCCCCCCGGGGGTCACGCGATTTACCTCGATGCGAAGCGGTTCCTTCCGCACGTACCGCCGGAACAGTTTCCGGGACAATCGATCGTCTGCGAACTCTACCGGGTTGCCGGGATCCGGTCGGTGGAAATCGGCAGCGTGATGTTCGGTAAGTCGGATGCTGCGTCCGGCCGCTTCATTCCTCCCGCGATGGAGCTCGTCCGCCTCGCGATTCCGAGGAGGGTCTACACACAAAGCCATATCGACTACGTCGTCGAATCTGTCGTCGAAGTCTTTCGGGAACGTGAGAAGCTTCAGGGCTACCGGATCGTCTCGGCACCGCCGGTGCTGCGCCATTTCACGGCGCGCTTCGCCAGGCTTCATTGATCGCGTGGCGAAGATGCGCTGCCCAGTCTGCCAGGCGGAAAATGGTCACCTCGCCACCGTGTGCATCGCCTGCGGCAGCTTCATTCAGCAGAGAATTGAAAACCTCGATCTCTTTTCATGCTCCTGGATGATCCTTGAACGGCCTGCGAGAGGCTTCCGGACGGTCGCCATGGCGCGCCATAAGAACTATGTCGTCTTGCTCTCGGCTCTGGCAGGATTCGCATTCATCTTCGGGTGGTTCTGGATGGTGAAGGGGGGAGACCATGCCACAAACCTGATCAATGTGCTCGGGGCCGGGATCGCGCTGGGGCCGCCGATCGGTATCCTTGTCATTCTTGTCGCCTCGGCAGGCATCACGCTCGCCGGGCGCATGCTAGGATCGCGCGTCCGCCTGCGCGATGCGTACGCGATCGCTGCGTACGGGTCGGTCCCGTTGATCCTCACGTCGTTGCTCTTCCTCCCGATTGAGATCATGTCGTTCGGAATCTATTTTTTTGCGAGCAATCC
This sequence comes from Bacteroidota bacterium, assembly GCA_035635475.1. Classification (GTDB taxonomy): domain Bacteria; phylum Bacteroidota; class Ignavibacteria; order UBA10030; family SZUA-254; genus VBOC01. The sequence continues at coordinate 5,611 of DASQAZ010000082.1, forward strand.
GTCCCCCTATTTGATGAGGCCGTTCTCGTACGTTACGCTCCTCGGCCTCGACGGCTTGTTCGCTCTCTGGTCGTTGATCCTGTTGGTCGTCGGTACCCACGTACTGTTCGGGGCGGGTTGGATGAAGTCGATGGCTGCGGTCTCGGCGGCATTGCTGTTGTGCGGATTGATGGTCGCAGCGGTCTCGGGTGTGGTCCTGCATCAGTTGTAACGCGATGGATCAGGAAGCCTTTGAACAAATCGTCGGGCGCGTATTCGACCGGCTGCCAGAAAAATTCAAGAGTGCGATCGATAATGTCGGGGTTTTTGTGGAAGACTACCCCGCCGACGAGGTCGTGGCGTCTCTCAGACTGCCGTCGAAATACCATCTCCTCGGTCTCTATCAGGGAATCCCGTTGACGGCCCGCGGGACCTGGTACGGGATGTCTCCGGTGCCGCCGGACAAGATATCGCTTTACCGGAAGAACATCGAACGCGCCGGCAGCACCGATCAGGAAATTGAGGAGAAGGTCTACGAAGTGCTGGTGCACGAAATCGGTCACTACTTCGGGATGACCGAAGAACAGATTCGCGCGGCAGGATATTAAGAAATTCGCTATATTCCGGAAATCATCTGAAGGGTGGGGAATGGGAAAGGTCATCTTCACGATTTCGTACGAAGTAAAACCTGAGAGGCGGGAGGAATACCTCGCTCTTTCCCAGGAAATGAAGTCGTACATCGCCGGCAGCGCCGGGAGGAATTACACAATTTACGAGCAAAAAGGGAAGAAAAACCATTTTTCCGAGGTGTTTCTCTTCAACAGCCTCGAAGAATACGACCAGCTTGAAGACGAGGATGAGCAGATCGGCGCACTGGTCGGGCGGCTCGAATCGCTTCTGGCAAACGGAAAAATGAAATACTCAACGCTCCTGGAACTTGACTAGCTGTTCGTGCGGGTGAGTCGCCCGAGAAAACCCACCGATCCGATCGCTCAACTTATGCAGGAGCACGACGATGCGCTCCTCCAGTTGAAGCTCCTCAATAAGGCCGTCCGGGCCTTCTCCAGCGACGGCTACTCCTCGTCGCACTTCCGGCAGATCAGGGCCGCGCTCCGCTTCATCCGTGAGGAAGTGACCGTTCACAATCACAAGGAAGAGGCGGCACTGTTCCCGGTCCTTGAGCGGTATGTCGAGGGCCCGACGCGGATTATGCGTAATGATCACAAGCTTCTGAGGCGGGGTTTCGGGGAACTGCGTGCGGCGGTGCGTCGGATCGAAAAGAATCGCGACAGCTTTTCAGCCATCAAGACACTTTCCGGAGTCTCGCAGCGGGTCGTCCACTTGTTTGTCAACCACATCCACAAGGAGAATTACATCCTCTTCCCCCTGGTGCAAAAATTCCTGACCGCCGACGAGCTCCGGGAAGTTGCCAGGAAGATGCTGTAAGACCGCCTACCTCCTTGCCTCCAGGACGGCGTTGAAGGAGAGGACCTCGATGCCGCGCTTTACCACGATCGCCACCTTGTCCCCCGGTTTGTGCCCCTCGAGTCCGCGCATAAAGTCGTAGATATTTTTGACATCCATCCCGTCGAATTTGATCACAATGTCTTCCGCTTTCATCCCCGCCTTCTCGGCCGGACTCCCGGGACGGGTCCCCGTAATTTTCAATCCCTGTACGTCCTCAGAGTAATCGGGGATAACACCGAGGCTGACGCGCAGGCCCTGCCGATCGCCGCTGCCGGCCATAGATCCCGAAGCCGCCCTCGTGAACTGCGGCCTCGACGGGGCGTTCGCGATCGATTCGGTTACCCGCTGAACGAGCTCGACGACCTTCTGTTCGCCGGCGTAATTGATCTTGTCCCAGGTGTCGGAGGGACGGTGATAATCGGAATGCATGTTCGTGAAGAAGAAAATCACCGGAATATCCTTTGCATAGAACGAAGCGTGATCACTAGGTCCGAATCCGTCAGGTTTGAGCTTCAGCGCGAGCGAGTCGCGGTTTTCCCGCCTTACAATGCTGTCCCACCGGGGTGACGTCCCCATCCCTTCGACGACAAGGACGCTATCCCGCAGCCGCCCGACCATGTCCATGTTCAGCATGGCGATTGTCTTGTCAAGAGGGAAGAGCGGGTTTTTCACGTAGTACGCCGAGCCGAGGAGTCCGAGTTCCTCTCCCGAAAAGGCGGCGAGTATGATTGTGCGCTTGAGCTCGCCGCGGTGAGCCGCGAAATACTGGGCCAGCTCGAGAAGTCCCGCACTCCCTGAGGCGTTATCGTCTGCACCGTGGTGAATGGCGGATGTTCCCGGACTCAATGAGCCCGAACCCTCACCTCCCATTCCGAGATGATCCATGTGAGCCCCGACGAGAACGGCTTCATCTTTCAAAGCAGGGTCGCTACCAGGGAGATATCCCACGATGTTCGCCGTGGTTGCAATCACCTTCTCAATCTGTGTTTGAAGGGAAACGGTCACGCCCGGCAATGCGAAAGAAGCCGGAGTTTTCGCCGAGTCGAGGTGCTTTTGAATGGCCGCCAGGTCCTTTCCCCGACCAGCGAGAATCAATTGCATCTCTTCCCAGCGAAGGGCGACGCAAGGAATCGCTGACACAGAGAGGGGCGCGGCCTGCGGAAAGCTCGAGAGCTCCGCCCCTTCACTTCCGGCTGGGGCGGTGAGAAAAATAATCCCTGCTGCGCCGCTGTCGCGAGCGGCAAAAGTTTTTTCCGAAATACTCATGTACCTGGTGAACGAATTTTCGCCGGGCCCTGACGGCGAGTAGCGTAGAACCACGACGACCTTCCCGCGAACATTGGACCCGGCATAGTCGTCGAATTGAACGGAGTCATGTGCGGAGATCCCGTAACCGGCGAACATCAAGGGGGCAGTGAGTGACGTGTCGGCGCTGAACGAAAGCGTCCGGTATTGCCGCTCCGGCGTGAAATCCTTCGAAACGCTGTTCGCCGTTAGACGGAGGCTGTTTTTCTTTCCGGGCCGCCGGGACGAGACAAACGTGAACTCTTGCAGATAAGCGCTTGAACCCGGGCGGGGCTGAAATGGCGCGGTCAATGCGTACTGCTTGAATCGAGCCGCAATATATCCGGCAGCCTGACGGTTGCCTTCCTCGCCGGCTCTTCTGCCTTTCAATTCGTCTGAAGCAAGGTATCGGACGTGCTCGCGAAGTTCCTGCGACGTGATCTCAGGCGATGTAAACTCGTTCGCCGGAGGGGCACAGCCCGCCATTACCAAAACTAAGAGGACATTCCGGATGGTTAGGCGCATGTTCCACCGAAGCGGTGCGATGCCCTCCCCGCGATCCTGGCGGCGTCGGAGCGATTCATTCCTTCCAATCGGCGATGAAGATGTTGATGTCCCAACGATCCTTTCCGTTGCGGCCCGATGCGAACACGAGCCGTTTCCCATCCGGACTGAACATCGGGAATCCGTCGAAGGAATCGCTGAAGGTAATTCTTTGCAAACCTGTGCCGTCGAGCTTGACCATGTAAAGATCGAAGTTCAACGGGACCTTCGACGTGTCGGCCATGTTCGAGGAAAAGATTACGTGCCGGCCGTCCGGGTGCATGAATGGAGCGAAATTCGCTGCCGTGTTGCCGGTCAGCTGCCGTTTATGGGATCCGTCAGAATCCATCACCCAAATCTGGAGGCTGATCGGCTTTATTTTTTCCTCCGCCAGGAGCTCCTTGTACTCCGCGATCTCCCGGTCGGTTTTCGGGTGGTAGGCCCGGTAAACGATCTTCTTTCCGTCGGCTGAGAAAAAGGGACCGCCGTCGTAGCCCAGCTCGCGGGTGAGCCGGGTGACGTCCCCACCGTTTAAATTCATAGTATAAATGTCCAGATCGCCGCTCCGAATTGATGTAAATGCAATCTTATCCCCCTTCGGCGACACGACGGCTTCCGCGTCGTATCCTGGACTATCGGTCAGGCGGCGGGTGATGCGCCCGTTCGTATCGGCGATGAAGATGTCATACGACGGATAAATCGACCAAACGTACCCCTTCTTCCTGTCCGGTTTCGGGGGGCACTCGCCGCTCGCGAGATGCGTCGAGGAGTAGAGGATATGGCCCCCGTCCGGCATGAAATACGAACAGGTCGTTCTGCCTTTTCCGGTCGAAACCATCTTGACTCCGGAGCCATCAATATCCATCATAAAGATCTGGTCGCAGCGGAGCGAATCCCGCGTTGACTGAAAGACAAGCTTTTTTCCGTCGGGTGAAAAGTATGCTTCGGCATTCTGGCCGCCGAAGGTGAGCTGGCGAAGGTTTTGGAGGTGAACTTCAGGGGGTTCGATAAGCGAATCGGCGTGCTGCGCCTCGAGCGCCGCGCTCATGAGAAGCGCGGCGATACACCACGAGAGCCTCAGGAGCATAGAGTCGGTGCGACGGTCAGTTCAGGCCTTTCAGGGCTTCCTTCAGCTTCTCGAAGGAGTTCATGTCGCGGACGGAGTATTTTGGGTCGACGTACGTGATCTTCCCGTGTTTGTCGATGACAAACACCGTTCGATTGTCGAATCCGGATTCTTGGTTGAAGCTGTCGTACATCCTGGCGACCGTGTGGGAGTGATCCGACAGCAGTCTGAACGGAAGGTTGTGATACTTCGCCCACTCGTGGTGCGAGTATTCATAGTCTCCGCTAATGGGGAGCACGGCGACGCCGAGGCTCTCGAGGGAAACAAAGTTGTCGCGCATTGCGCACATTTCCTTTGTGCATCCACCGCTCCAGTCGGCGGGGTAGAAGGCCAGCAAAATCTTTTGTTTTCCGAACAGGGCCGATAACTGGAGCATCTCGGTGCCCACCGAATCCTTCGTCGCGAAGGGAAGCGCGAAGTCTGGTGCGGGATCTCCAACACGCAGCGGTTTCGCCGAGCCATCCTGAGCGTTGCCCCGGCCCCCGATAAGGAGGGATAATATGACGATTGAGAGCTGGAATCTCATGGCGGCTTCAATTGATGATTGGAGGATTGGGCTAGAATTGACTGCAGCATAATATACGAAAATTCGGCATTAATTTGGCAAATTGCTTCCGCTTTTCGATTTTTTTTCCTACCTTATTGCTGTCCAGACGACGATTATGAAAAGTTCGGTTCGCGATAAATCCCGGAAATCGCTGAAAGCCGGGAAAGAAGAGTATACCATCTACTCATTAAGGGCGGCCGCAGATTCGAGCGCCCTCTCCCGGCTGCCGTATTCGCTCCGAATCCTCCTCGAGAATCTGCTCCGCCATGAAGACGGCGAGGCCGTCCGGCCGCAGGATATTGATGCGCTCATTCGGTGGGATCCAAGAGCAGTGCCCGATAAGGAGATTTCATTTATGCCGGCGCGCGTACTGCTCCAGGACTTCACGGGCGTACCGTCGGCGGTCGATCTGGCGAGTATGCGGGATGCAATGGTCCGAATGGGAGGAGAGCCGAAACGAATCAATCCCCTCCAGCCCGTGGACCTCGTCATCGATCACTCGGTGCAGGTTGATCAGTTCGGAACTCCGACTGCATTCAGAATAAATTCCGAGCGCGAATTCGAGCGGAACAAGGAACGATACGCTTTCCTGCGCTGGACTCAGCAGGCATTTAATAATTTTCGCGTGGTGCCCCCGGACACCGGAATCGTCCACCAGATCAATCTCGAGTATCTGGCCCAGGTCGTATTTTCGAAACGCGAGGAGGGCGGGCTCTTCGCCTACCCCGATACGCTTGTGGGCACCGATTCTCATACGACAATGATCAACGGGCTCGGCGTCCTGGGATGGGGAGTCGGAGGGATCGAGGCGGAGGCTGCCATGCTCGGTCAGCCGATTTCGATGCTGATTCCAGAGGTCGTCGGATTCAAACTCCATGGAACGCTCAGGCCGGGAGCGACGGCTACCGATCTCGTTCTCACCGTCACCCAGATGCTTCGCAAGAAGGGAGTGGTCGGTAAATTTGTTGAGTTTTATGGATCGGGGCTGCAGTCGTTGACCCTGGCTGATCGGGCCACGATCGGGAATATGGCTCCGGAATATGGCGCGACTATGGGTTTCTTCCCCGTCGATGCAGAGACACTGAAATACCTCGAGTTCACCGGACGCAGCCAAGAGCATATCGACCTCGTGGAGGCCTACCTGAGAGAACAGGGAATCTTTCACGAGTCGAATTCTCCGGAGGCCGTATACTCGGCCGTGCTCGAACTCGATTTGAGCACCGTTGAACCGAGCCTCGCGGGGCCGAAGCGGCCGCAGGACCGGGTCTCGCTTGCCAGCGCCAGGCCCTCCTTTCGAAAAGCGCTCGTCGAGATGCTCGAGTCGAAGGGGACTCAAGTGGATCGCCTCGAGCTCGTCCAATGGCTCGGAGAGGGGGGTAGTAACTCGGTCGCGGTGCCCTCCGGCGGTCATTCACCGGGCTCGGCGGAGGTATTCAAAAAGGTCACTGTTAACAGCAACGGAACCGAATTTCAGATCGGGCACGGTTCGGTTACAATCGCTGCAATCACAAGCTGCACGAACACTTCGAACCCTTCGGTCATGGTTGCGGCCGGACTGCTGGCAAAGAAAGCAGTCGACCGGGGCCTGAGAAGCAAACCGTGGGTGAAAACAAGCCTGGCCCCCGGCTCGAAAGTGGTGACTGATTATCTGAATGAAGCCGGCTTGACGTCGCCCCTTGAACAGCTCGGGTTCCACCTCGTCGGATACGGCTGCACAACCTGCATCGGCAACAGCGGTCCGCTCCCTGAACCCATCGCGCGCGCAATTCAGGATAACGATCTCGTTGCGGTTTCGGTGCTGTCGGGAAATCGAAACTTTGAGGGAAGAATCAATTCTCTGGTAAGGGCAAATTATCTGGCGTCGCCTCCGTTGGTCGTGGCCTACGCGCTGGTGGGGACGATGGACATCGATATTCAGAACGAATCGCTTGGAACGGACTCCGCGGGCAAGCCGGTGTACCTCAAGGAGCTTTGGCCTTCGCCCGAAGAAATAGAGAAAACAATCCAACGGTGCGTCCGGTCGGAAATGTTTCACAAAGAATACGCTCAGATCTTCGATGGGGACGATCACTGGAAGAGCCTGCAAATTCCAAGCGGCGACCGTTATGCGTGGGATGAACGCTCGAGCTATATAAAGCCGGCGCCCTTCTTCCAGGATATGCCGGTTTCGCCGGCCCCTCCCGGGGGGATACGCGGCGCAAAAGTCCTTGCGATGCTGGGTGATTCGGTTACCACCGATCATATTTCGCCCGCAGGATCGATTCCCGTTAAGAGCCCGGCCGGGAGGTACCTCATCGGCCTTGGCATTGATCAGAAGGAATTCAATTCCTACGGCGCCCGGCGGGGAAACTACGAGGTAATGGTGCGGGGAACGTTTGCGAATATTCGACTGAGAAACCTTCTGGCACCCGGGACCGAGGGTGGATGGACGATCCATCCGTCGTCCAATGAGCCGATCTCGATCTACGATGCGGCGATGAAGTTCAAGTCGGAAGGAGTGCCACTGATTGTTCTCGCCGGCAAGGAGTACGGCTCGGGCTCTTCACGGGATTGGGCTGCGAAGGGTCCAAGGCTGCTCGGCGTCAAGACCGTGATCGCCGTAAGTTTTGAACGGATTCATAGGAGCAATCTTATCGGGATGGGAATTCTGCCCCTCCAGTTCCGGGACGGGGAGAGCGCCGGCAGTCTCGGTCTCAACGGGTTTGAGTCCTATAACATCGAGGGATTGGAGGACGCGATCACTCCGGGCGGGAAGGTGAGAGTTGTTGTGCGGAGCGCGGATGGCTCTACCACATCCTTCGCCGCCCTTTCACGGATCGACACTCCGATGGAAGCCGAATACTACCGGCACGACGGCATCCTTCAGTACGTGCTTCGCTCGCTGCTCCGGCCCCTCTAATTAACTCCGACCCCCGCAATTTCTCCGGCTTCACGCTTCTTCGTCACCCGGACTTCAGGCGTCAGCGCCCACTCGAGTACTTCGTCCATCTCCTTGACAAAATGGAACTCGAGGCTCTTGACAATATGCTCGGGTATTTCCTCCAGGTCGGTCTTATTTCGATCGGGAAGAATGATTGCCTTGATCCCGGCCCGGTGAGCGGCGAGCACCTTCTCGCGGATTCCACCGACGGGAAGCACGGCGCCCCGCAGCGTGATTTCGCCCGTCATCGCGAGATCGTTCCTCACCAATCGACCGGTGAGGAGGGATGCCAGGGCTGAGAAGATCGCAACACCTGCGGAGGGCCCGTCTTTCGGCGTCCCGCCCGCAGGGACGTGCACATGGATGTCATGTCGGTCCCGGAACGATTCATCGATTTTAAGATTGCGCGCGTTCGAGGCGATGTAGCTCAGGGCGGCTTGTGCCGATTCCTTCATGACGTCGCCCAGTTGACCGGTGAGGATCAAATTACCCTTGCCTTTCATCCTTGTTGCCTCGATGAACAGGATTTCTCCCCCGACGGGGGTCCATGCCAGCCCCGTGGCGATACCGGGCTTATTGATGCGCTCGGCAACCTCCGGGTAGTATTTCGGTTGGCCGAGGTATGTAATCAGATGCTCCGGCTTCAGGATCACCGGCTCCGTCTTTCCAAGAGCAACCTCCTTGGCAACACCGCGGCAGATGTCCGCAATCTTTCGTTCAAGCCCACGTACCCCCGCTTCACGCGTGTATGACCGGATGATCTTCCGGGTGGCATCGTCTTCGAAGCGGAGGTGATTCTCGGTCATTCCGTGCTCGCGTATCTGCTTCGGGATCAGAAACCGGCGCGCGATGTTAAGCTTTTCCTCTTCGACGTAGCTCGGAATCTCGACGATCTCCATCCGGTCTCTGAGGGCCGGCGGGATTGGATCCAACATGTTTGCCGTCGCAATGAACAAGACCTTGGAGAGGTCGAACGGGAGCTCGATGTAGTGATCGCTGAACGAATGGTTCTGCTCCGGATCCAGCACTTCGAGAAGAGCCGAGGACGGATCGCCGCGAAAGTCCATGCCGAGCTTATCGACTTCATCGAGCATGAAGACGGGGTTGTTTGAGCCCGCCTTCTTGATCCCCTGAATGATTCTTCCCGGCAAGGCGCCGATGTAGGTCCGGCGATGACCTCTGATTTCTGCCTCGTCGTGCACGCCCCCCAGTGAAATCCGGATGAATTTCCTCCCGAGGGCGTTTGCAATGGAACGTCCCAGGGATGTTTTTCCGACTCCGGGCGGTCCGACAAAACAGAGGATCGGGCCGCGCATTTCGTGCTTCAGCTTTCGCACCGCGAGGTACTCGAGGATGCGGTTTTTTACCTTATCAAGCCCGTAGTGATCCGACTCGAGAACCGCTTGCGCTGCGGAAATATCGAGGTTGTCCTCTGTGGAAACCAGCCAGGGAAGGTCGAGGAGCCACTCGACATACGTGCGGGCGACCGTGTACTCGGCCGATGAAGAGTGCATCTTGGAAAGCCGTCCGAGTTCCTTCTCGACGGTCTTTCGCACCTCGTCCGGCAGCTTGGCGGCTTCGGCCCGCTTCCGGAGGTCCTTGATATCGACGTTATCGGTATCTTCGCCGAGCTCCTTATTGATAGCCTTCAACTGTTCGCGCAGGTAGAATTCCCGCTGGCTCTTGCCGATCTCTTCCTGCACTTCGGAGGTGATCTTATTTCCCAGTTCGAGGCGCTGAAGGATCGCGGTCAGGAGCTTATGAACCTTCCGCAGTCGCTCCTTGATTGAAATAGTTTCAAGAATTTCCTGCTTTTCGCGCAGGCCGGCGCTGACGAGCGACGTTGAGATGTCGGCGATCGCCCCGGGCTCTTCGAGATTCATCACGATTGAAAGCTGGTCTTCGTTGAGGTCGGAGGAAAGTTCAACAATACGCCGGAAGGTATTCTTAATCGCCGTGGCGAGGGCATCGACTTCGACGTCATCAGTCTTCTCCTCCGGGACTTCCTGTGCGATTGCAGTGATGTACGGTTCGAATTGGACGAACGAGAGCACTCGTGCGCGCGAGAGCCCTTGCACGAGGATGCTTTTCGTGCCGTCGGGGAGATTGAAGACCTTCAAGATCTTACCGATCGTTCCGATTGTGTAGAGGTCTTCCGGCTTGGGATTTGCCACGCCGCCCTCCCGCTGATTTAATAGAAACACCGGAAGGTTTTCGCGCTGGACTTCTTCCAGGAGGCGGAGGCTGCTTTCCCGCCCGACCGAGAGCGGCAGGACCTGGCGCGGAAAAATTACCGTGTTACGAAGAGGTAATACAACGTATTTTTCCGGGATGTGGACCGACTGTTCCTGGCCCCCGGATTCAACATTTTTCGACATCACACACTCCTTTTAGATGAGGATCGCTTCAAAGATTGTGCCAACGCTCAGTCGGGATGGCTTGATGTAAATTGAAACGGAATTACATTGTTTGACGGGAGCGCGATTCATTGTACCCGACTTGTTGGCAGTGTAGCCGTACAGTCTTTCAGGTGTTCCCTGTCAACTTGTCAAGAGGCGAAGGCGTTTCCGCTTCTTCGGGGTGTTGATTTTATTTAAGAATAATCACATTATATGACATGAAACGCCGAAGTCAGCAGGGGACCCCTTCAGGAATCACCTCGGTCCTCAGGGAGAACCGGGTCTTTCCGCCCGATAAGTCCTTTGCAAGGCATGCCCATCTCTCCTCGTTTGCCGAGCACAAGAAATTGTCTCGATCGGCGACGAAGAACCCCCGGAAATTCTGGGAAAATGCCGCGGGCGAGCTGCATTGGTTCAAGAAGTGGAAGAAGGTGCTTGAATGGAAGTACCCATTCTCGAAATGGTTTATCGGCGGGAGGATCAATGTTTCGTATAACTGCCTGGACAGGCACCTCGGCACGTGGCGGAAGAATAAGGCGGCGATCATCTGGGAGGGGGAGCCGGGTGAAACTCGCACGCTGACCTACCAGGCGCTTCATCGGGAGGTGAGCCGGTTCGCGAATGTCCTGAAAAAGCTCGGAATCCGGAAGGGCGACCGGGTCGCAATTTACATGCCTCTCGTTCCCGAGCTTGCCGTCGCCATGCTGAGCTGCGCGCGCATCGGAGCGACGCATTCGATCATTTTCGGCGGCTTCAGCGCGCAGGCGATCGTCGACCGCGTGCAGGACGCGACGGCGAAACTGATCATCACAGCCGACGGCGGATACAGGCGGGGAAACATCATCCCTCTCAAGAAAAATGTCGATGAGGCATTATCGCGCACTCCATCGGTCGAGGCCGTGGTCGTCCTGAAGCGCGCCGGGGTCGAGATCCACATGGAGCCCGGCCGCGATTTTTGGTGGGACGAGCTCATGGCGGGGGTGCCGGACACGTGTGAAGCGGAAGAATTGGACTCCGAGCATCCGTTATTTATTCTGTATACCAGCGGAACGACGGGAAAACCAAAAGGGGTTGTCCATACGACGGGAGGTTATCTCACGGGGGTTCACCTCACCACGAAGTGGGTTTTCGATCTCAAGGATACCGATACATTCTGGTGCACCGCGGACATCGGGTGGGTAACCGGACATTCCTACGTCGTCTATGGGCCGCTGTCGAATGGTGCGACATCACTGATGTATGAAGGCGCTCCGAACTGGCCGGAACCGGACCGTTTTTGGAAAATCGTGGAGCGATACCGGGTGAACGTTTTTTATACAGCGCCGACGGCGATCCGGGCTTTTGTCAAATGGGGGGATCAATGGCCGCTGAAACACGACCTCTCCTCGCTGCGGTTGCTGGGGACAGTCGGAGAACCGATCAACCCGGAAGCATGGATGTGGTACCACAAAATCATCGGGCGCTCCCTCTGCCCGATCGTCGATACCTGGTGGCAGACCGAGACGGGGGCAATCATGATTACGCCGCTACCCGGGGCGATCCCGACGAAGCCCGGTTCGGCCACGCTTCCGTTCCCCGGGATTGAGGTCGATATCCTCGACAGGCAGGGGAAGCCAGTCGGTCCGAACCAGGGGGGCTATCTCGTCATCAAGAGGCCGTGGCCTTCGATGCTTCGTACGATCCACGGCGATCCCGAGCGGTATCGCAAACAGTATTGGGAAGAAATCAAAGGAGTGTATTTCACAGGCGACGGGGCTCGCAGGGATAAGGATGGTTACTACTGGATCATGGGCCGCGTGGACGATGTGATCAACGTGGCAGGGCATCGGCTCGGCACCGCTGAAATTGAGAGCGCCCTCGTGAGCCACCCTCATGTTGCAGAGGCGGCGGTCGTCGGCAAACCCGATGATCTGAAGGGAGCTGCTATCTGCGCCTTCGTGACACTCGAAACAGGACGGATCCCTTCGAGCGAGCTCAAGGATGAATTACGTGCGCATGTATCGAAAGAAATCGGCTCGATGGCTAAGCCGGACGAAATCCGATTCACCGATGTGCTCCCCAAGACGCGGAGCGGAAAGATTATGCGGCGGCTTCTGCGCGAGATCGCAACCAGCGGTTCCGTGAGCGGCGATACAACGACGCTCGAGGACTTCTCGGTCCTTGAAAAACTCCGCGCGGGGGAGGAGGAGTAGGTTCTCGCCATCCCGCAGCACGATGGGGTCACTCCACCCCACGATTATTCCTCAATGGTACTGAAAGCCGAGCGTGATCGCGAATCCCGAGGGATTCACTACCAGACTGTAGCCGCCTGTGGCATCCTCGCTTTTCGATGCAAAGTAATATCGGGGCTCCAGAAAAATCTGACTGATCATCAGGCGGGCGAAAACGGAGCCGAAGAGATTCCCGCCATTTTTCGTGTCGCTGCTGGTGAGGGGCCCTCCCAGCAAGCCCCCGGACGAGCGATATGTCACGTGGTAGAAGTAGAAATAATACCCTCCGCCCACACCGATAAATCCGCGGCTGTCCGCGTCCGGGATCTCGAATAGCTTGTATCCAATATTAACATGCAGCGGAAGAAGTATGATCTGCTGCCCGGTGACATCCGGTGGCTGCCCGCCGTTTGGCTGGGGATCTTTGAATATGTCGATGCTTTGCTTCAGGTAAAGATCCGCCGCCGCACTCAGGATGAAATTGTAATGAGTGAATTCCGTGATCCCGTCCACTCCAACAAGTAATCCGTTGTTGAGCCCATCGCTCGGGTGATAGTAACCGAGTTTCCCGCTGTAATACTGGCGGGTGTTGGGCGATGATTTGTCTTCGCCTCCCGCGGCGAGCGTACTGAGCACGAGTATTCCGATTATGCTGCCAAGGACTTTCGTCATCATAGTCATCTCCTCTCGTTGTTGTAACGTAACAGCGCGCGACCACGTGCGCATGACCTAATATACAGCCCCGACAATTGGCCGTCAAGAACGGCCGTCACATTCTGCCGTCCGTTAAATTGAATTAATTTTCAACTGCCCCAAAATGGCGCATTCTTGATAATGATTGGGATTTTCCATACATTTTAGCGCTTCTATGGAAGAAATTTCAGGATATTGATGAGATGAACACGATTAAGACCGTATTTCTGATGACGTTTATGGTGGTCTTGCTCATCCTCGTCGGCTCGCTCATCGGCGGCCGCCAGGGGATGATCATCGCCTTCTTTTTTTCCCTCGTCATGAACGTCGGGTCGTATTGGTTTTCGGACAAGATTGTACTGATGATGTACGGCGCGAAGCCGGTCTCGGAAGCCGAGGCGCCAAAACTCTACGCAATCGCATCAAGAGTCGCGGCGGAAGCCCAGCTGCCGATGCCGAAAGTGTACCTCATTCCGGGCGATACAGCTAATGCCTTTGCCACAGGCAGGGATCCTCAGCATGCCGCCGTCGCGGCCACCGAGGGGATAGTGAAATCCCTTTCCGACGATGAGCTCGAGGGTGTTCTGGCACATGAATTTACTCATATTAAGAATAGAGATATCCTGACCTCCACAATCGTCGCGACAATGGTCGGGGCGATTACTTTTCTGGCGAGAATGGCAGGATGGTCGATGATGTTCGCCGGCGACCGCGACCGGCGCAATTCGAACGGCTTCGCCGACCTTGCGATGCTGATTCTGGCTCCAATTGCGGCCGTGCTGCTCCAGCTTGCAATATCCCGCTCGCGAGAATTTGCAGCCGATGAGGGCGGCGCCCGCATGACAAAGCGGCCATTATCCCTTGCGAATGCGCTGCAAAAGATCGAGCGCGCCGCAGAGAGGCTGCCGATGGAAAACGCCTCGCCGGCGACTGCCCATCTGTTCATCGTGAATCCGCTCAAAGGGGAAGGTCTGATGAAGCTGTTTTCCACCCATCCGCCCACCTCCGAACGGATTGAGCGGCTCCAACAGCTCGCCATGAGCGGCGTCTAGCAGAGCCGGGGCCTGACTCCTTTGATCGAAATATCGTCTCCCACGAACTGACCGGAGGACTCGGTGGAGCGTTTGATCGAACCCCAGATTCCCTACCACGAACCAACCCCAATTACCGACAAAGAGAACCCTTTCGAATCGATGATGAAGCGATTCGACCGGGCGGCGGAGATCCTCGGGCTGGAGCCGGGAATTTATAATTATCTCAAGACGCCGGCAAGACAGATCATCATTTCGATTCCCATTCAGATGGACGATGGCCGGATCGAAATTTTCGAGGGCTATCGGGTGATTCACAACGACATCCTGGGTCCCTCCAAAGGAGGAATCCGGTACGCTCCTGACGTCACGCTCGACGAGGTCAAAGCCCTCGCCGCCTGGATGACTTGGAAGTGTTCGGTCATGAATATTCCGTTCGGGGGAGCGAAAGGCGCGGTCCGGTGCGACGTGACAAAGCTAACCCGCGTCGAATTGGAAAAAATCACGCGGCGTTACACTTCGAATTTGCTCGACACGTTCGGCCCTGACAGAGACATTCCGGCGCCGGATATGAACACGAACGAGCAGATCATGGCGTGGATCATGGATACCTACAGCATGCACATGCGCAGAACGGAGACCGCCGTTGTCACAGGAAAGCCGCTGTATCTTGGCGGTTCTCTCGGGAGGCGGGAGGCGACGGGCCGGGGCTGCATGATCGTGACCCTGCGGGCGATGGAAAAATTGGGGATCAAACCGAAAACCGCGACCGTGGCGGTCCAGGGTTTCGGAAATGTCGGCTCCGTCAGCGCTCAGCTTCTCGCCGAGCAGGGGTGCAAGGTCGTGGGCATCTCCGACATTAGCACCGCAGTGTATAACCCGAAAGGAATCGATATCCGAAAGGCAATCGAGTGGGTGAGCACTCATCAGCTCCTGAAAGGATTCAAGGGCGGCGAGGAAATTTCCCAGGAGGAACTCCTTGAGCTTCAGTGCGACGTCCTCATCCCGGCGGCGAAGGAGGAACAGATCGTTGCCTCGAACGCGCCGCGCATTCGCGCAAAGATCATTACGGAAGGCGCCAACGGACCGACCGACGCGACCGCCGATCCGATCCTCCAGCAGAAAGGAATTCTCGTCATTCCGGATATCCTTGCGAACGCGGGCGGGGTGACGGTCTCATACTTTGAATGGGCGCAGAATCGAGCCGGTTATTTCTGGACGCTGGACCGGGTCAACAGCCGCCTGGAACGATTGATGAAGCAGTCGTTCGAGGCGGTTTACAATTCGGCGGCCAGCTACGATGTCACGCTTCGCATCGGCGCGTATATTCTCGCGATCGAGAAGGTGGCAAAGACGCTGAAAATCCGCGGCATCTACGCATAGGCTGACGACGGCGTGACCATCGGCTCACTTTCCGCACCGGGGTTTCTCATCTGCCTCTCTCTCGGGATCGGTCACACGGCGATGGGGGGGGAGAACAATCCGGCGCCGGCAAGGACGAATCTCGAGATCATGCAATCGCTGATCGGCCGCATCACCCGCGATGTGCTCGGGCAATCCCGGATACCGGGCCGCGACACCGTCCTCTTCCACATTCACTCCGGCCCCGACGGCTGGATCGTCCAGAATGCCGTGCTTGCTGAACTCCGGGCATCGGGCTACCCGGTTCTCCTGGCATCGGACTCCGGGGCGCAAAGAGGCTATGCGGTGCACATCCATTCCGCGGAATTGCGCACCCGTTACGACGATACGTATCACGACGGTTTCCTCGGAGCCAGAAAGGCTCGACGGACCGTCTCGGCCGCGGTTGCCTGTGATGTCATCAATCCCGCAACCCATGAGGTCCTCTACAGCGGCGCACCTGCGGTCGAATCGGCCGATACGGTGCGCGTCGACGAGATCCCGAACCTGGAACTTGCTTCGGCAAGATCAACGCACGCCGAACTCCCTGCTGAGACCTTTCCCGACCGTGTGCTCGAACCGCTCGTCATTATCGGGGCGACGGGGGTCGCCGTTTATCTTTTCTTCCACGTCCGCACCTAGGGCATCCGTGACTCTCCTGCCTGCACGGCGCGGCTTTGTCTATTTGATCATCGCGGGACTCATCGGAGCGGTCTTCTGCGGATGCGGATCTTCCAGCCCGATCCAGAGTCTCTCCGCCGAACAGCGATTTGCCCTGGGTAAGAAAAACTTCGACGATGGAAACTACGCCGAGGCAATCCTCGACTTCGAGATCATCAAATTGCAGTATCCGGGAAGCGCGGTCGCAGACAAGGCCCAGTACTATCTTGCCGAATCCCGCTTCAAGCTGGGGGAGTATCTTCTTGCCGCAGAGGAATTCCAGGCGCTGAGGCGCAACATGCCGGCAAGTCCGCTGGCGCCGGAGGCCCAGTACAAGATCGGACTCTGTTACTACGACCTCTCACCGAAATCGTCGCTCGACCAGTCTTACACGACCCGGGCGATCGATGAGTTTCAAACGTTTATCGAGTACTACCCCAAGCATGAACTGGTCGCGGATGCCGAGGCGAAGATCAAAGAGCTAAACACCCGCCTTGCGGAAAAGAAGTACAACGAGGCACAACTGTACATGAAGTTGGAAGCCTACAAAGCCGCGGCAATCACTTTCGACAATGTGATCGAAAAGTATCACGACACGCCCTACGCCGAGCCGGCGCTCCTGGGGAAGGTAAAAGCGCTGATCGCACGGGGAAAATATGATGATGCGAAGCCCGAGATCGAGAAATTCCTTGCCAAGTATCCGAACAGTGAGCACAAGGGAGAGGCCGAAGCTCTTCAGCGTCTCATTGAGGAACACGTCAAGAGCAGGTCCGCCGCGACCTCTCCCGACGATTCTGCGAGGAGATGAGATCCGACGCGGGCCCTCCACCCACCGATGAAAACCGAACGATCGCGGCGACCGAAACAGCGGTTCGTGAAGGACTCGCATGTGGAAACGACTCAGTTGGTCCTTCCGAACGACACCAACCAGCTCGGCAACCTTCTCGGAGGCCGGCTGATGGAATGGATGGATGTTGCGGCCGCTATCTGCGCACAGAGGCATTGCAATCGGATTTGCGTGACCGCTGCGGTGGATGAACTGGTTTTCCATCAACCGATCAGGATCGGAGAGGTCGTGACGCTCCAAGCGTCGGTGAACCGCGCGTTCGCAACGTCCATGGAGGTCGGAGTCAACGTCACTGCTGAGAATCAATTGACGGGCCTCCGAAAAACCGCAAACACCGCCTATCTTACGTTCGTTGCTGTCGACGATCGGCGCCTGCCGGTCAAAGTGCCCCCCATCGTGCCGCAGACCCCAGAAGAGAAGCGCAGGTACACGGAGGCACTCGAACGACGAAATGAACGGCTGAAGCGCCGGCACGCCGTCAAACGATAGCCCGGATTCGCCCAGGATGCCGGAAGCGAGCCAGTTCAAATTATGGTACTCCGCACGCGTCGCGCTGCTCGTCGCGGCTCTGTGCCTCACCGGGACTTCCTCCGCCATCGCACAGCGCTATGTCACCACTCTCGGGAGCGTGGTGGAGTTGCGCGCTCAGCCGGAGGCAACGGGGATCATCGTGGGTGATTTCAACGGGGACCGCCTTACCGATATTGCGACATTCGGAGGAGATGAGGTGCTGGTGAACTTTCAGGAGCCGGGCACACTCCTCTGGCATTCAACGAACCTGGTGGTTGGAAAGCCGGTCATTGCGGCCGCGGCAGGCCCGTGTAACGGCGACCGATTCACGGATATTGTGCTCATGACGGACAGCCCGCCCGAAATCCTCGTCTATCTGGCGAGATCTTCCGGGAAATTCGTCCAGGTATGGAAGACGGAACTGCCCGCTTTGTATGGAAACGTGGCTCTGGCCGACATCGATAATGACGGCAAAGCAGACATCCTTCTCTATGGGAAAAGACACCTCGGTGTGACCGTCATGCGGGGCAAGGGAAACGGCACCTTTCGCCCTGCGACTGTACTGCTTCCCGAAAACTCCTTCGGTGCGCTTTCGGTCGAGGACATCAACGGCGACGGCGTCAATGACATCGTTGCAGGGAACTGGGTATCGAACCAGGTCATGATTTTTACCGGTTTCGGCAAATCGGCCTTCAGCGACCCCTCCGTTCTCGAATGTCCCGGTGAACCCAGGTTTTTTCGGACTGCTTATCTCGACGCGGACCCCGTGAAGGATCTTGTTGTTTGCGTTCCTGAGGCGAAACTCTGCCGGCTGTATCGGGGAGACGGATTCGGAGGGTTCGAATCATTCGGGGAAATCGCCGTGAGCGGCACTCCGAGGTCGCTCGAGATTGCGGATGTCAACGGCGACGGAAAGGATGATATCGGCATCCTGAGCGGCGAAAAAGCGAGTCTCACCATCGACCTCAACAACGGCGAAGGGCTCCCGGCCGATTCGGTCGTTTATTCTGCCGGAATCTCGCCGGTGGATCTCGCCTTCATCGAGCACGGCCGAACCCGACTATCCGACGCAGTCGTACTCGATTCTGCGGCGTCGCGCCTGCGGATACTCCGAAACGCCGGCATCGACCCCGACGAGATCGAGATGAGAAAATACGCTACAGGCCTCAATCCTGCCGATGCGATCGCAGCGGACTTCAATCACGACGGGTGGTGCGATATCGCCGTCACGAACAGCGGTTCGAAGAACATTTCACTGTTTCTGAATGAAGGAAGCGGAACCTTCACCGGTCAAATATCCTTTCGCACGACGAGCGCACTCCGGTTTCTCGACTATGTTCCAAAAAACGACAGCATGGCGGTCTTCATCGGAACAAACCCGGATGCGCCATCGACCTCGATCGTTGAAATCAATACGCGGAGCTTTTCTCACAGCCTCGTCGATCTGCCCACGCAGGGGGAACAGACGATTCTCTCCGCACGGATCGACCCCTCGTCCCAGTATCTTCGTCTGACGGTGCTGGAGCACGACCGGCCCCGCGAGGGCGGTGAGCTCATCGAGTATGAGCAAATCGCCCCGACACGGTTCATCCAGCGCTCGGTCGCAGCGAAGTTCGATCACTCTCTGATGGCGGCCGCCGAATACAATCGCGGCGGATCCCGGGAGATCATCGCGCTAGTGCGGGATCCGAATCGCAAGACGCCTTTCATCTATGAGGCGTTAAGTGAACCGGGTGATAAATTCGGAATTCCCCGGCTGGCTTTGACCCTGGATTCTTCGGCGGAGGTGCCGGCGCTTCTCTGGACCGCCGATCTGAACCACGACAGCATTCCGGACCTCATTATCAACCTCCAGTCACCGCAGAACACCCTCCGGGTGGCCTTAGGACGGAAAGATACGACCTTCTCGCCGAATTATTTCGAGCTGAGCGCTCCCGTGAGTATTTCAACAAGGGATGGCCTGAGGATTATGGACATGAACGGGGATGGGCACGACGATCTTGTCTTCCGGAATGACGCGACATTGTCAATCGAAGTGTATCTCGGGCTCGGCGACGGAAAGTTCGAGCCGGGGCCGCACCTGATCAGCACGAGGGGGCTGGGCGGTTTTGCGCTCGGCGACCTCGATAACGGCGGGGTACCGGAATTGATCGTCACCGAGACCCAACCGGGAGTCTTGAAAATACTCTCAGTCGTCGAGCGCCGGTGAGGTTCTGCATTTTCATGCAGGCCGTGCTTTGCCTCTATTCGTTCACACCGCCTCCGGAAGCGGACGGGCAGTATGGAACGCCGGACACGCAGCTTCCAAATCGTATTATCCGGAATCTCCGCGACCGCAGAGCAGAGAGCAGCACCCTCGCCGGCAGCACCGGCGCGAAAGGCAAGTGTGGACTCTGGATGTTGTTTCAGATCCTCCAGAACTGGAATCGCTTCTCGGAATCGGAACGGCTTGAGATCCGGGCGCTGCTTTCACCGGCTGCAAGCCAGAAAGAGCGGGTCATCGGTCACTTTCATATTTACTACGACACTACAGGTCCCAGCGCACCCGCACTCCTCGATGCGAATCATAATCCAATCCCCGGTTCAGCGGAGGCATATGTGGATTCGCTCGGAAGCATTTTTAACCACGTTTGGTCGTACGAAACCGCCGTACTCGGGTATACGCCGCCGCCCGTAGGAAGCGATAACGCGTACCCGGTGACGATTCTCGATCTCGCGCCGGGATTGTACGGCGCGACGTTCCCCGATTCTATTCCGATCGACGCCGGTCCGCCGCCGAGGTACCTCACCCATATCGAGGTCGACAACGATTACCGGGAGGGGCTCTACTACAGCAGGGGGCTGGCGGGACTCGCAGTGACAGCGGCGCACGAATTCCATCACGCTATCCAGATCGGCTCCTACGGATTCTGGGGCTTGAATGAGCTCTATTTCTACGAAATTACGTCCACATGGATGGAGGACGTTGTCTACACCGATGTCAACGATTACTATCAGTACCTGACCAGCAATACGTACCAGACCTCTCAGTTCTCACACCCTGAGATCCGGTTTACGAAGTCCGACCAGTCGATTGAGTACAGCAGGTCGGTGTGGGGAAAATTCGTCGAGAAGCGCTATTCGCGGGCGATGATGCGGAGAACATGGGAATACATGAAACAGTATCCCAGCCTTGGCGCAATCGATCACGCCCTCGCGGAGTCCGGGAGTTCACTCCGGGAAGCATATCTGGAATATGCGCTCTGGAATTTCAATGCGGGTCCAACCGAGGATACGGTGAAGTTTTATTCGGAGGGAAGGAACTATCCCAGGATGCGTCTGGCTTCCACGGACGATTATATCCCCCCCGAATCATTGTTTCGCGA
>DASQAZ010000083.1:0-4337 GCA_035635475.1 Bacteroidota bacterium
CTCCCCCATTGGTGGGTAAATCATCTGCTAAGGTTAACGCGCAGGCGTCCATAAAGTTGCGACCAAATTTCCCATGCAAACCCTTGACATTAGCGTGAAATTCCCTAGTCTATACCATGTGGTGGCTTGTCACCCCCCGGAGGCAGCCATCCTTACCCGACTATGCTACGAGCGGCTATCCGACGTCTGTCATCTGACTGTGGGGCCTGCATGGATTTGCGGCATCCTTTCCTTTTACCACTTATCGTCTGCTACATCTCTTCCGCCTCAGCCCAGGCACCGTCCCGGCTGATTCCAATCGACCTGCGTAATAAAACTCTCTCCAACATCGGCGGACAGGCAACTCCCGCGGGTAGTATTATAGTTGTTCCAACGAGAAATGCTCCCTGGGGCTCGTCGACAACGTCCCTCCCTCCCGGCTCGAAATTTATCTCAATTACGAAGGGCGACAGCACGCTTGCGGCGTTCACCGTTGGCGATGAAATCGAGATGAATGCGATCGTTCAGTTCAGGAGTCCGCCGCTCAGCACTCTCGGAAGTTTCAAAGACAACTCCCGCACTGCCCGGCTGCAATCCGCGATATCGGCAGCCCGGGCGGATCACGGTCAGTTCAAATCCGACCTTCCAGCGATCGAGGCAACGTTGCGCGCGCAATCGCGAGTGCCATTCGCAACCCCGGTCGCGACGATCCGATATGAATACGTGACGGCACTGAACGGCGTCGCAATAACCGCAGACCGCCGGGTCTTGGACGGAATCAGCAAGCTCCCCTATGTGGAAAGTGTCGATGAGGATGTGGAAGTTAAGGCCCTCGATGATTCGAGTAACGCTCTCATCGAGGCTCCTCTTCTTTGGAATATCGGGATCCATGGAGATAGCATTGATATCGGTATTATTGATACGGGCATCGATTACTTCCACGAGGCCCTCGGAGGAGCCGCCTTCCCGAACAGCAAAGTAGTCGGTGGATATGACTTTGTCCACAACGACAACGATCCGTTGGATGACAACGGCCATGGCACACATGTGGCAGGGATCGCAGCAGGAAAGGGCCCCGGGCCGACCAATCTTCGGGGCGTCGCCTACGAAGCCCGTCTGTGGGCCTTTAAGGTGCTCGATGCGTCCGGTCACGGCTCTACATCGCAGGTGCTCGCCGGAATCGACCGTGCGCTCGATCCGGATAGTAACCCCGCTACCCCCACGCCGATCAAGGTTCTCAATTTGAGCCTCGGTGGGACGGGCAATGCGAACGATCCGCTCTCGCGTGCTATCGACAATGCGGTAACAGATGGGGTCGTGTGCGCCGTGGCGGCAGGCAATTCGGGCCCGCGCGTTTACACTATAAATTCCCCCGGATGCGCGCGAAAAGCGCTCACTGTCGGGGCTTGCAGCAACACGGATGTGATTGCGCTCTTCAGTTCCCGCGGCCCTTCGGATGTCATTTATGGAATCAAGCCCGACCTGCTTGCTCCGGGGGTGTCAATCAATTCAGCGAAAAACGGAGGAGGATATAAAATACTCAGCGGAACTTCCATGGCAACGCCTCATGCCGCAGGCGCAGCCGCCCTGATTTGGCAGCTCCATCCTTCGTGGACGGCTGAGGAGATTAAAGCGAATCTTCTGGAAGGCGCGGCGGATCTTGGTCTCAATGTCTGGACTCAAGGAAACGGACGGCTGGATGTATTTCAAGCTGCGCAGGAGAGCACGGTAATCACTCCCGGCAATATAAGTTTCGGCTTTGACGATATTACCCAGCCGATCTGGATGCCGAAGGAAACATTGAATGTCCATAATTTCGCATCCGTGCCCGAACTATTTCAGTTTTCGAATGAATCG
Organism: Bacteroidota bacterium; assembly: GCA_035635475.1. Lineage (GTDB taxonomy): Bacteria > Bacteroidota > Ignavibacteria > UBA10030 > SZUA-254 > VBOC01. The sequence goes on from DASQAZ010000083.1 coordinate 1,837, forward strand.
GCTCCACCCAGCGGTATCACCGTCTCGTACAACCCGAATCCCGCGCCTGTCGGCTCAAACGATTCGGCAACCGTTGTGATGAGTCTCGCGGTCGATAGCAGCGTCTTTCCGTTCCCCTCGACGAATCCAGGGGGATATGTGAACAGGGTAATCGCGCAATCATTGGTCACATCGCAGCGGCTCGCGATGCCATTTGCGTTCATCAAGAGTCCAATCCTCACGCTGAAGTTCAACACCTACCCTACTCTTGTCGATCTCCATAATCTGAGGGACAGCGCATTCTACAATTTGGCCTTCTCAAACCTAAACTCCAAAACTTTAGTCGTCATTGTTCCGGCGGATACCTATGATGTCGTCACCTGTTTTAGTGTCGATTCGCAAATAGTTATAAAGGAGCGGATCGGAGTCAATGCCAGCCTCACGGTATCTATTAATACATCCGACGCCGTGAATCCACTCACGGTTCGCAAGCTGGATGCATCGGGGAATCTGATCACAGCGCTCGGAGTCGCACTTGAGTCGTTTGTGAGCAAACGATCGAGGTTCGGAATCTCCATCTTTGGATCGGAGATCCATACCGGCCGAAGGATTTCCGATATAAGTTCGGACTACAAGTATGAAATATCCGTGATTCCAAACCTCGACTTCACGCACGGCACCTTTTATGAATTCCCCTTTTTAATAAACGACGGCATCACAGGCCCGGTGACCTTGCAAAATGATCCCGCTGCCTTCAAGAGAGTTGATTATCGATTCAGGGTCCCTCCGGGCACCACCAGATTATCTCTCACCAGCATTTTCTCAACCGAAGCGTTGGGGATCGGATCTACCCTCGCCACAATCTACCCTCCCTTCCGGATGACAGCGTATTACGTGCCCGAATCGCGGCTGCAGGATTTTCCATATACCCAGCATTGGCTGGCGAGTAATCCCCTCGATATATTGAATAGCATGGTCTTCCGGACAGGTTACACATCGGTGTCTCAGCCCGATACGATGAAATTCTCGTGGAGCCCGGTCGGATTTCTTTCCGGCGCTACAAAATTCTCTACCAGGCGAGCTTCACTGTGTAATCCGGCCGGATTTACCCCGTCGATCTGGGCAGGAAAAATCTATAATCTGGGCGCCAGCATCGATTTGCAGGTCGTTACGGACGCTTATTTCGTTACCCCACTCGGCGAACGGACCACGGGAGATTTGTCGTTCCAGTTGTCCGCAGGGGGGTCGCCCGTCAGCTCCGGGATCATTAAGAATAGGCCGAGAAGCTTCCTCGATACATCTCTGGCAGTGCCGGGCGGGGACTATGAACTCGACCTGACATTCAATACATATCAGGTCGGGGCGAGGCAGGGCACCGCGACCGCGAAAATCACCGCGAACTCCAATAATACAACTACGACTTGCCCGAGATTCGGGAATTTTCAATTTCTCCGCGACGGCGAGCTGCCGGATTCACTTCCGATCAACGAGTTGCGCCTCGTCCCGAAGACCGATGCCGGAGGGCAGACCGTTACTCTTTCCTATCGAAGACTTTACGATACAATCTGGATTCCGCTCTCGACAAGCCAACAAGATTCCACCTACAGTGCCCCGATACCGGGGAATCTCAGCATAGGATACTATTCCTTGAGAGCGACGATCACGGATAGTCACTCGAATGCCCTGGACTACACGATGGAGCCGGCATTTACGATTCCCACAATTTACCTTTCTTCTCACAGTCACGAGTTTGACACTATTCATGCCGGCTGCCAGGAGACCAAGATCTTAGGCGTGCAGAATCTTCGACTCGTGGGCGACGTGACTCTTCAATCGGTAACCTCCGACGATTCGAATTTCGCCGTGCCGACTATACACAACGTCGTGATCCCCGCGTCAGACAGCTTCAAATGCCCTGTGACGTTTACGGCGGATACCTTGGGACCAAAATCGGGACACCTCATCTTTACATTTGCAGGCGGGTTCGCCCCCGAAACTGTGGCCGTGTCCGGGGTAGGCGGCGTTTCCGGACGGGAGATTGTCATGTCTGAAACTCTCGGAACACGCTGGCAGCTCATCTCATTGCCCGTTATTCCGTCCTGTCCTTACGTCATTCCGTACCTATTCTGGTACTACGGCAGGTATATTATCAGCAATACGCCTGAGGTGGGAAAAGGGTATTTCAAGAAGCTCGACGATCCCGTCTTGACCTTTGAGGGTTTCCCGCTCAATATCGATACGATTCCGTTAATCCCCGGATGGAACTTGATCGGTTCTCTATCCAAGCCTGTCCCCACATCAACAGTCAGGGCGATCCCTCCGACGTTGCACGTCTCACGATTCTTTGGTTTTTCAGGTGCGGGCTACGAGGTTGCGGAGGCAATTCAACCCACTCATGGTTACTGGGTAAAGGTTGATAATTATGGCTCGCTTGTTCTTAAGGATACATCGATTTTCCACAAGAGCGGGAGGGAAGGAACATCCTTCGAGAGTGCGGCGAGTCTGAAGATTGTTGACGCGGC
>DASQAZ010000084.1:0-21348 GCA_035635475.1 Bacteroidota bacterium
CTTTACAAGGGGTGGGAGCGCTTGAGAGTTCGATTATTAGGTGGGGCTGATCTGAAGAGTAAACCGATTTCCGGAGAGTTGGGTTAAGCTTTGTCCTCCGGACGTTCGGGGCCCATGTTCCGGGGTGAGAGACCGTTTTCAACCCTTCGTTCGTGCCGAGACCCTCGTCTCATCCTCCTCAAGTTTGCGGCACCGCAGCGATGAGAATCACGAGACGCTGGAGATGCTGCTTCGCTTCCTCCAGCCGGAGCTTTTGGTCGCTCGCATTTGGAAGCCGAACCTCCAATGTCAGATCCTTGCCTGCCTGTTTCAATTGGAAAGCCTGTTTCGCACTCACGGCTACTTCCTTCATGAGCTTCTGGAACGGCGAGGATGGGTCGCTGTCCTTCCCATAGAATCGATCGTTCGTGGCTTCCGGCAGCGTGAGTGTCAGGAGGTTTCCTCTAAGGGAGATTTTTGTTGAGCCGGTACGCGCGGCCGCGAGCCGAAGCCCCACAAGAGCGAATAAATTCTCCACCTCCTCGGGATACTCGCCGAATCGGTCGCGCAATTCTTCGCGCATCGATAGAAGCTCTTCGTCCGCCGCGGCGCGGTAGAGCCGCCGGTAGATATCGAGCCGTTCCGCATCCGACTCGATATAAAAATCTGGTATCAGCGCGTCGACGTCGGATTCGAGAATAGTCTCGGTGGCCTTAAGAGGCTCCGATCCCACCACCTGCTTCTGGAAAATATCCTTAAACTCCTCCTGCTTGAGTTCCTCCACCGCCTCGCGAATGGTCCGCTCGTACATATCGAAGCCCATCTCCATAATATACCCGGTTTGTTCAGCCCCGAGGAGGTCTCCCGCGCCCCGGATTTCCAGATCACGCATGGCAAGATTGAACCCGGCTCCGAGTTCGGTAAATTCCTCGATCGCCTGAAGGCGGCGCAGCGTCGGTTTGGGCATGGAGCTGAGCGGAGGCGTCAAGAGGTAGGCGTACGCCTGCACGTTCGACCGGCCGACCCGTCCGCGAAGCTGGTAGAGCTCCGCCAATCCGAACCGGTCCGCCCGATTGACGACAATTGTGTTGACGTTCGGGATGTCGAGACCCGATTCGATGATTTTCGTGCACACGAGAACGTCGTGTTTCTTCTCGAGGAAATCGAGCATCGTCTTTTCGAGCTCGCGTCCCGACATCTGCCCGTGAGCAATGTGGACGCGGGCTTCCGGAACGTGGGATTTCACCTGCTCGGCGATGGCCTCGATATTGTTGACCCGGTCGTGGACAAAGTAGACCTGTCCACCCCGGTGCAGCTCCTTCAGGATCGCTTCGCGGACGATGGCCCAGTGTCTCTGCCGGCCTCCTGAATCTCCCGCGATGATTTCCGTGACGATAGCCAGCCGGTTTCTTGGAGGAGTGGCCATCAAGGAGAGATCGCGGGCGCCAATTAGAGAAAAGTGAAGCGTCCTCGGGATCGGGGTTGCCGTGAGCGTAAGAGTGTCCACCATCGCCTTTGCCTTGCGGAGCTTCTCCTTCGCGGAAACGCCGAACCGGTGCTCTTCGTCAATAATCAAAAGCCCCAAATCCTTGAACGCGATATCATCAGACAGCAGGCGATGGGTGCCGATAATGATATCCAGCGATCCCTGAGCGAGAGCCTCGAGGACCGTTCGCTGATCTTTTTTGGACTTGAACCGGGTGATGTTCTCGATCCGCGTTGTGTATCGTGAAAGCCTGTCCTGAAAAGTGTGAAAGTGCTGGAGCGCCAGGATCGTCGTGGGGACAAGCAGCCCGACCTGCTTGCCGTCCATCACCGCCTTGAACGCCGCCCGAACCGCGACCTCCGTTTTCCCAAACCCGACGTCGCCGCACACGAGCCGGTCCATGGGCGCGGGCGATTCCATATCCTGTTTCACTTCGAGGGTTGCGCGCGCCTGATCGGCCGTATCTTCGTACATGAACGATGCCTCCAGCTCTTTCTGCCAGTGAGTGTCAGGAGAGAACGCGAACCCGTGTTGGTGCTTGCGGCGGGCATACAGCCCGATGAGATCGCGCGCGATGTCCTTGATGCGCCGCTTGGCTTTCGCCTTTGTCCGTTCCCATTCTCCTCCCCCGAGCTTGCTCAGATTCGGAACATGTCCCTCCTGCGATGAATATTTCTGCACGCGGTTGACAAAGTTCAGATTCACATAGAGAGCGTCGTTCTCGAGGAAGAGGAGTTTCATCACTTCCTGCTCCACGCCGCCGACCTTGATCTTCGAAAGACCGGCAAACGAACCGATGCCGTGATCGGCGTGCACGACATAATCCCCCCGTCTGAGCTGCTGCAGCTCCTTCTGGGAAAATCCCTTGAACCGCCGGCGCTTGGCAAGTCCCCGGCGTTTGAGTCTGCCGAAAATCTCGTGTTCGGTGAAGAGCGCGAGTCTCGATGATGGAAAGAGAAATCCTGAATGCACCGTCTGCGCAAGCAATTGAAAGCTCGGGATCGTCTCCCGGTTCGCCGGCCGGATGGCTTGAAATTCAGAGGTCGCGGAATCGGCGGTTTCCGGAGCCGTCATGTTTTCCTCGATCAGTTCCCCCAACCGCTTTGCCTCATGGGCGGTATCGCAGGTGAGAAGGATCCTGTATCCCTCTGCCGCGAGGCGAGAAAGCTCGTCGACGAGCCGCGCGATGCTCCCGTTGAAGGCGGGTTGCGTCATAGAACCGAAATCGATCGTGGATGCCGCGTCCGAAACCGGTCCGACATCCGTGTTGAAGTGCGAGTGGACGATCGTCGCGAATTCGCGGGTGCGGGCCAGGAATTCTTCGTAGGAGAGAAAACCGGTTGCTCCCTCCTTCTCGAGTTCCGTCCGCTCTCCTTCGATCATTGCAGGTTCATCGAGAAAAACGATCGCTTGCTTCGCCAGATAGTCGAAGAGCGATGCATTCGGGGAGAATGTGCTCTCTGAACCTCCTGCGTCGAGCGGCGGAATGAGGGACGTGTGCTTGAGTTCACGAATCGATCGCTGGGAGAGCGAATCGAATTCCCGGATTGACTCGACCTTGTCGCCCCAGAACTCGAGCCGGATAGGATTATAGCCGGCGTACGGAAAAACATCGATGATGCCTCCCCGCACGGCAAAGTCGCCGTAGCTCTCCACGAAATCTTTTCTCTCGAAGCCGAGCTCCTGCAGCCGGGCGAGCAGTTTCTCAAAATCATTCGCCTCGCCAACTTTTATTTCCACAATGGCCCGTTCAAAGTCGGCAGGGCCGGGCACTTTCTGCATCGCCGATTGTGCGGACGCAACGACAAGAAGCCGTGAGGGTGAGATCAGCGATTTGAGCGTCTCAATTTGCGCGACGGATGAAGTCAGATCCAGCGCTTGTGCGGCGTGATGCGCGCGCGTTCCAAAGAACCGGACGTTTTCCTCACCCAGCAGGAGCGCACAGTCATCCCTTAGTTTCTCCGACCGGTCGTCATCGGAAGCAACCAGGAGAATCTGCCTTCGTGTTGTCTCGGCCGCATGTGCCGCGACAAATGCCGGCAGGGAACCCGAGAGTCCCCGGACCGACAGTGACTTGCCGGGGGTCAGTCCGCTGAGAGCCGCGGAAAGTTGCTTAAACTTATCGGATTCGTAAATTTTCTTCTTGATTTCTTTCATCTGGATTTCTTATCACCTGAATCTCCTCAATAGAACCCCTTCCGGCCCCTTTATATCGGAACGAAAACAGTTCACCCCTACAATCGCGCGCGCTGCGGACTGTAAGGGTCAACTAAAAATAATCATCTCCGCATTATTTTGCAAGAATGGCCAAGCGCGGACTCGATCGGGTCCGGAGCCGTCCCGCGGTGTTGGGGGTTCGTCCACGGACCAGCGGGACGAGCTTCTGAAAATGAGCCGCTGCCTGCAATTCGCTAGAGTATCCGTAATTTCGTATGTTTCCGGCGCAGTAAGGAGACGCCCGTCATGGATGGCGATATCATCGTTAACAAGCACCTAGGCATACCACACTCGGAGCTGCGCTTCAGATTTGCACGCAGCGGGGGACGCGGGGGCCAGAACGTGAACAAGGTCGAAACCAGAGTCGAGCTTTTGTTCGACGTTGCTCATTCGCCAAGTCTCACCGAAATGGATCGGGACCGGATCCTCCACCACCTGAAAGGCCGCATCGACGAGGAGGGCGTTCTCCGGATTGTGTCCCAGGAATCCCGCAGCCAGTGGAAGAATCGCGTTGACGCCGTCGAGCGATTTCGGGACTTGCTGAAACTGGCCTTGAGGCCGAGGAAAAAAAGGATTGCAACCAGAATCCCGGCCGGAGTCAAGGCGAGGCGGTTGGATCAGAAGAAACATCGGGGCCGGTTGAAAGAACTTCGACGGGACCTGGAGTGAGAATTCTGAAATGCGCTTTTTGATAGAAAGGTCTTTCGCATGAAAACCCTGCGCCCATACATTGTCCTCGCAATCTGTGCGCTTCAATTTTCGAAAGGATTCAGCCAGGACAGCTTAAGAGTGGTAGACAAGCTGCAGATCTATGGAGATTGGTTTGCCGAAGGAATAAAAATTAACGATGAACCTAATTTTGGCGGATATGAGCGCATTGATATTGTCAAGCTTCCATCGAAGGGCATCCGCACGATCGGATATCAAGTGAGAGAGTTGATAGGTTTGAAAATTGTGCGTGCACAGATAATTGTAAATATTGGTTTCCCCGGATACGCTGTCCTCCTGGAATACAAATGGACCGATTCGCCGGCTACGCCTAGAAATTATTATACCACGACTGAGATTCTTCGCATCATCGGCGACAGTCTCAAGAGTGTGTGGAAATACAATACCGAAGAAAACCTTTTGGATAAAAGAAAAGTTGCGTATCTTGACTTTATGGGCTCAACTGATGGAGGAGTTTGGAGCATTGTGCTGCTGAAAAGTGAGTGCCGCGGAAGAAACTTCCACAAGTGCAAGTACACGCGCGAGACTTATGCGTATAAGAATGATCAGTATTACCTGGTGAAGACAGAAAAGGCGAAGTTTACCGAATGAACCTCTCGCGCCACATTGCACGTATGCACACATCGGCTGTAGGTCTTACCGTTTAGCATTTATGGGCATAGTCGCCTTAACTGCCGCAGAAGTGCGCGCAGCCCATACGAAAGCCGGGCGCAAAATCGAATATATCACCATCGTCTGGACCTCACTCGAAGCCGTGATCGGCATTATCACCGGTCTGCTCGCCGGCAGTGTCGCGCTCATCGGCTTCGGCATCGATTCTGTGATCGAGATCGCCTCCAGTAGCGTCCTGCTGTGGCGGCTCAGCGACCGTCCGCGGGCGGAAGATCGCGAGATGATGGCTCACCGGCTTGTTGGCGCCGGGTTTCTGGCCTTGGCAGCGTATATTTCCTTCGATGCGATTCTGGACCTGACTACCCGGCGCACGGCGAGCGTCAGCTACTTCGGAATCGTTTACGCCGCCGCTTGCCTCATCGTCATGCCGTTGCTCGCACGCGCGAAGCGCCGCGTTGCCGCCCACCTTGCCAGCGATGCGCTCCATGCCGATTCGCACCAGAGTGACATCTGCGCTTACCTCTCGGTCATCTTACTCGTTGGACTTGCTCTCAATGCACTTTTTGGCTGGTGGTGGGCCGACCCGGTGGCGGCGCTGTGCATGGTTCCAATCGTCTTGAAGGAGGGCTATAGCGGCTTACGCGGAGAAACTTGCAGTCGCTACCACCCTGCCTGACACCCTCCCTTTCGTTCATTTAAGTTGTTGAAATCACGAGACTTCCCCTAGGAGGAGCTAAGAATTTGACGCCTAAAAGAGCGAACCTAAACCGGGCGGGCCTGTCTACGGATTCTGGGGACAAGGCAATAGATTTTAGTTGCCATTTGATGTTTTGAGGCGTACATTCTTGTGTAAACGTTTACAATTGCATCGTAATCGTTTACATTCTCGGTAGCTAATTTTCTCATTTCTCATGGTCGCCACGATCAAAGACGTAGCGCGCAAGGCGGGTGTCTCCGTTGCTACTGTTTCCCGGGCGTTCAACAATGCGGAATCCGTCAGCGAAGAGACCTTGACCCTGGTTCAGCAAGTCGCGCGAGACATTCGGTACTTTCCCAACGCCGCGGGGAGGAGCCTGAGCATGCAGAAGACCGATGCGATCGGGCTGTTGCTGCCCGATCTTTTCGGAGAGTTCTTTTCAGAAGTAATCCGCGGCAGCGATCAGGTGGTTCAGGAGAATCATTTCCATCTTCTTGTTTCAAGCTCGCACAGTACTCGCGAAGAGATCGAGGCGGCGCTCAAAGTGATGCGAGCGCGGATAGACGGACTGATCGTTATGTCGCCTCATATCGACGCCCGCGCCCTCAATGAAAATTTGCCTCATACGTTGCCCGTGGTACTCCTGAATTGTCATGTCGAAGACGATCTGTTCGATTCGGTGAACATCGACAATTTCGGCGGGGCATTTCAGATGGTGCAGCATTTGCTTGGCCACGGCCGCAGGCGGATCGCCATCATCAAGGGAAAAGAGCAGAATTTTGACGCCGCAGAACGGCTTCGCGGCTATCGTGCCTGCATTGAACATGAACATGCGGAAAGAAACTCAGCCCTGGAGCTCGACGGGAATTTTTCCGAAGCTTCGGGCTATGATGCCGTTAAGAGGGCACTGAACATTCATCCCCGTCCCACCGCGATCTTTGCATCAAACGATTCCATGGCTATAGGAGCGCTGAGCGCGCTGCATGAAGTGGGCGTGCGCGTGCCCGACGAGATTGCTCTCGCAGGGTTTGATGATATACCGGTCGCCCGTTATCTATCTCCCGCGTTAACCTCCGTGCACTTCGGCATTGATGATCTCGGCGCCCTCGGAGTCAAGACGGTATTCCACGCAATTCGAGAGAAGAACCGGCATCGAAAACAGAGGGTCATGCTCCCGACGACGCTGACTGTTCGTGAATCATGCGGTTGTAAACAGTGAGTAAGAGAATAGTAGCTTCCGGAAAGGAGGTGCCGGTCCAACAAAATTTTGTTACAACAATGAGCGAGAGAATATCCCAATGATTGCAACATAACTCAACATTCATCAACGGAGGAGATATCGAGCCATGAAATCACAGTTGTGTATCGCGTTAACTGCAGTGCTCCTGGTAGCTGCCGTTCACACATCCAATGCGCAGAGGATCAAACGAACCGACGCCAACCGGGCCCGGAATACACCCTCGCCCATGAAGGCTGATGGTGTTGGGATGATCAAACGAACCGACGCCATTTGGGCCCGGACAACAACCTCTCCCATCACGCTTGATGGCGTCTTAAATGAAGCGGCCTGGGCGGTCGCAGAATCAGTTCATATTGATTATGGCATCGATAATGGTATGCCCGGCAGCGGCTGGGTCCACGAGAATGGCCTCACTACGCCGACGGATCCGACTCATGCCACAGTAAAGTTTCTTGTCAAGGGGGACAGCCTGTATGTCGGCGTCAAGGTGTGGGATAAGTCGGTCGGAGGCGGACCGTTCAACCGCTTCGACGGCATCCTATCGAACATCCGGCAAAAGCAGCAGGTAGGCCGGCCGGTCGGTGCAGGCGAGATCTTCTACGCGTGGGTGAAGGAACCGTGGGCAGATTCGAATGCGGACCAACCGGGCAGAATGCCGTTCTATGGAGGATTCTGGGGGAGCGACCCCTATTCGCCGCGCCCTGATTCCCTTAGCAGGGCGACATGGGGCGCAGCAACGACGGTCCAGGGAACTCAAAACAACGATGCTGATGTCGACCAGGGTTACACGATGGAGTTCAGAATCAACCTGGCGACATTCGGATATAATGTTTCCCAGGTCGCCGGCGACATCGTCATGTACACTCTGTCGATCTACGACGCGGACTATCAATGGCCGCTCGATACGGCAAAGCAGGCGGGGAACCGCTGCTGGTTCCAGTGTCCGTGGGGAAACGCCGCCGCCTACAATCACATCCGGGTCTATGCGCGGCCGGACGTCGGACTCACCGGGTCTGTCCCGGTAGTTGGTCCGGAGATTGTAATTCCAAGCGCAGGGAGTCTCGCATCGCCGGTGCTCGATGGCATATTGGATGACGCGGTTTGGAGCACGCCGCACGTCGGCACATTACAGATAAAATTCGGAGATAACGCGATCCGCGACGCATATCCGAGCACCGCACCGTACCGCAGCGGTCAGTACCAGCCGACGGTAAACGGGGGGGTGTCTTCCGTTTCAGATCCGAGCCTTGCAACGATTAAATATTTCTTTAAGGCGGATACGTTATTCCTGGGCTTCGACGTGAACGACCTCGTTGTTCAATCAGTCGACCAGGTTGATCGCTGGGATGGGTTCCGCGTGATCATTTGCCAGCGGGATGTGCGTAACGCCGACAATGTCCTGTTCCCGAGGAGACTCTCATTCAGGGTTGGGGGCTCCGGGACCAGCATTATAACAGAACGCCAGGACGACATCGCCGCGACCGGATGGGATTCTCTCTCTCAGGCAGTACAGGTTGTTATGGCATTGAAGGGCGGAACGACGATCGACACGGCTGGCATACTCCCAGATTCCGGCTATACAGCCGAAATGAGGGTTGTCCTGCCGAAGTTCGGATACCCGGCAGGACGCGGTGACGGCGTGCTGTTTCTGGGGGTCGTACTCTACGACGGCGATTCGTTCACGCCGTTTAGCAGCAGCTACGGGACCCGCACCTGGTTCATGCGCGAAGGCGATTTCAATGACGGCGCTGCCTGGTGCTACATGGATCCAAATATTACCGTAGGCGTGAAGGAGAATGGAAGCTCAGTTCCGGAAGAGTTCGCTCTCCTCGGTAACTATCCAAACCCGTTCAACCCCTCAACAACGATCAGATACATGCTGCCCGAGGTGAGTGACGTTACAATCGAGGTATTTAACATGCTCGGCCAGTCGGTCAGCCGGCAGGCGCTCCGTATGCAGGGACCCGGAGAAGCTTCCGGAACATTCGACGCCCGAGCGTTGAGTTCCGGTGTGTATCCGTACCACGTGCGGATGTCTTCACCCGGCTCCCATGTTGAGCGTGCCTCGTTTAGCGGTAAAATGATTCTTCTAAAGTAATATCTGTGCAGCAGAGGCGAGTCCTCCCGGACTCGCCTCTGTTTGTTTATCGATACATACGATGCAAAGTGGCCGCCCGATGGGCGGTACGCCCGCTTCTGATTCGTATCGAACAATATATTCCATGAGCAGAATCGAAAACTGCATCCGCAACGCAGCGATTGGTCTTGCGCTCCTCGTGCTCTCATCCACCGCTCTTGCAGGAACGACCGGGAAGATTGCCGGCCGCGTGATCGACAAAGCCAACAAGCAAGCTCTTGCCAGCGTGAATGTCATTATCGTCGGAACGTCGCTCGGCGCCCCGACGGACTTGGACGGATATTACAATATTATCAACATTCCCCCCGGAAGCTATAACCTGGAGTTCCGCCTCATTGGTTATGGCGCGTACACCGTAACAGGGATCCCCGTCACCGCAGACAGGACAACAAAGATTGACGCCGAGCTGGAAGAAGCGGCGACGACGGCGGGAGAAGTCGTGGTCGTTGCTGAAAGGCCCGTTGTCGACGTGAACCTTACAAGCACAGTGTCGACGGTGACCGATAAGGAGATTCGGGCATTGCCGGTTCAGGAACTGAAGGACATCGTCAATCTGCAGGCCGGGGTCGTCGACGGACATTTCAGGGGTGGACGCGCCGGAGAGGTGCAGTATCAGGTGAATGGGGTGTCGGTCAACAACTCGTTTGATAATACCTCGACGGTGAAAATCGACCGGTCCCTCATTCAGGAAGTGCAGGTCATCACGGGCACGTTTGATGCGGAGTACGGTCAGGCGATGAGCGGGGTCGTGAACACGGTCCTCAAATCCGGCAGCGACAAGATTGCGGTGAGCGCGGAAGCATTGTCCGGTGGTTTCTTTTATGCAAGCGGGGGCCAGCGGAATCTTAACTATCAATTCAGGCCCGAACTTCTTAACCAGAACTATCAGTTGAGCGTCAACGGCCCGATCGGAATTCCCCAAACATACTTCCTATTCAGCGGCCGGCGGTCTGTCTTCAATGATTATTACGTCGGTGAACGGCGATACAATCCTTTCGATACAAACGGGATATCGAATCATGTGAAGTATATCCTTCAACCGAACGGCGATAGAAAAGCAGTGGCCATGGCATATTCGCATGAGTGGTCCGGCCTGACGAAAATCACAAACCGTTCCATTCCCGAGATCGAGATCAGCTACCAGGCGCTTTTCAATGTCATCGATGGAAGTAAGATCGATGACGCCTTCACCTATCGCTTTAATCCGGACGGTAAGAAGACACAAAGAACAACATCCCTGGTCCACGGGGTCGATTGGACTCACACGATCTCACCCACGATATTCTACAATCTAAGTATACGCCAGAACTACTTCGATTATCACGACTGGGTATTCGACGATTTCTATGACCCGCGTTATGATTATGCCGGGTCGAGCACGGGAATAAGCGATTATGAATATGGAGCAATACTTGCGGGCGTTGATTTCGGGCGGTTCCGTCAAAAGACAAATGCCCTTGTTCTCAAAGGCGCTCTGACAAATCAGGTTTCGCGCGACCACCTGCTAAAATTCGGCGGAGAATTTCAGACCTCGGCAATCTATTTCGGGACGCCGGGGACGCTGACGTATAAAGGTGATAAGCTGGTTCGATTTGTCGATGATCCACCGGATTATCCCGGTGTGCAGTACTATCATCCGATCTCGCTGGCGGCGTATGGTCAGGACCAGATTGAATGGAACGATCTGACCATTCGGGCCGGCTTGCGTTTTGAGCTTTTCGATGCGCGCAGTTATCTTCCGAGCGATCCCGCCAACCCGGCGAACGCGATTGCGGGCGCTCCTCCCTCCGTCCCGCGCCGCACGTCGAAGAAAGTTTCTTACGCTCCGCGCCTCGGCGTTTCCTATCCGATCACAACAACATCATCCCTGTTTTTCTCCTACGGTCACTTCTATCAACTTCCGCCGCTCCGGGACATCTTCAATAACGCAAATTACGACAAGCTCGCACGCCTTCAGGCCGGCGCCGGAGTGTATGGCACCGTGTACGGGAATCCCGATATCAAACCGGAACGAACCGTCCAGTACGAGTTTGGATACAAACACGCGCTCACGACTTTTCTGGGGTTGAGCGTAAACCTCTTTTACAAAGACATCCGCGACCTCCTGGGAGCTGAATTAATCGACACCTATAGCGCTGCCTCATATCCCAGACTCACAAATGTGGATTTTGGGAGTGTCACGGGGTTTACGATCTCGCTTGACCAGCGACAGGTGGGAATTCTTAGTTCGACGATCGACTACACATGGCAAACGGCACAGGGAAATTCGAGTGATCCGAATGAAACGGCAGTCCGCAAGTCAGCGGGAGACGACGCGCGTCCCCGGCAGGTGCCCCTTGACTGGGATCAGCCCAATACCATCAACATGACGGTCTCGCTCTCGAAACCGGAGACCTATTCCGTCAGCACGATTCTTCGATTCGGCAGCGGTCAGCCCTACACCCCTGCCATCGGCTCGGGGTTTGGAGCGTCATTGGAAAGAAACTCCGGACGCAAGCCGAGCGGCTTTCTTGTCGACTTGCGGGGAGAAAAGTATTTTACCGTGGGCGGCGCCAGCATGAGTTTTTTCGTCCGGGTGTTTAATCTGTTTGATGCCCGGTATTTTAACGGCACTGTTTTTGCAAACACCGGAAGCCCGGACTACGGACTGTTTCCTATCTCGCAGGATAAGAACCTCCTCGCAGACCCGACCAGGTACTATCCCCCGAGACGAATCGAGATTGGTGTTCTGATGAACTCGCTCTTCTGATGACAACGAAATATTCAATGAAAAATAAAGTGTCCCGGCCTCGTATTGTCTTGGTCGTCGTTCTGGTTTCGGTCGTGCTCCTTTTCGTCGGACGGCTCGCCGCGCAGGTCGTGACACCGGTTCCGAAGGACATGCGCAGCCGTATCGACGCGGAACGCCAGGGATTTCATGATGCGAACAATATCCGCACCGTGTTCCTGAATTACGGTATGGTTGGCGACTATCCGGCGGATCCGGGAAATGTGGATTTGAGTGTTTTCCACTCCGTCGAAGTCCCGAAAGGGAGCGGTGTGAATTACACCGACGGAATTACTCCCTTCGTGCTGGCAAAAGTGCGTCTCACCAATGGCGATTCGGCGTACATCATGGAGACCGGCTACCGTGAACGGCAGGAGCAAAGCCCGTTCTCCACACTCACGATGAGATTTGAACCGAGACCCGGATACTTCCAGGCGGATCCGATTATAAACAGGGCAAGGTCGCCGGCAATCAGTAACGATCCGCGCACCTGGCCATCTTCGTGGCCGGACAGGGATGCAACCTGGAACGGCTCCTGGAACGGCTACTTCGGCAAGCGGCCGGCCGCAGACCAGGAAAGCTTTACGGTAATGGACGATGATTTCTACGACAAGTGGAGAACACTTTACTATCCCGACAGCCGCGACTCATCGCGCCACGGGCTCGGACTCCGTGTCGAAGTTCGGGGATTCCAATGGTCGAACCCCCAGGCGGCGAATGTAATCTTCTGGCACTACGACATCACCAACGAGGGAACCGCCAACTATCCCGAAGCCGGCGAGGTGGAGAATATCATCTTCGGCCTGTACATGGATTCCGGAATCGGCGGATCCGCTCTTGGTTGCGATGGGGTGTATGAATCGGACGATGACAATGCGAAATTCGATACGACAACCGGCCTGAATCTTGTTTATACGTGGGACTACTACGGTCACGGAGTCGGTCTCTACAATCGTTGCTATCCGACAGGTTACCTGGGGTATGCCTATCTGGAAACTCCCGGCAAGCCCAATGACGGCATCGACAATGACAATGACGGCATCACGGATGAAAAGAGGGACGGAGGACCCGGCATGCTCATCGAAGGAAAGGACGCCATTCTTTCCTACGCGGCCGCGCATTACGATACTGCGAAATTCAGCAAGTTCTACGGGCCGATTTCGCAGCGCCCCGCAGTGCTGGCTGGCCGCTGGTGGACGGGAGATGAAGACATGGATTGGGTTGCCGAAGCGGACGATACCGGGGCCGATGGCGTGTTCGGGACCCACGATCAGGGAGAAGGAGACGGGATGCCGACGGAAGGTGAGCCAAACTTCGATAAAACCGACAAAGACGAGTCCGACCAGATCGGCTTAACGGGGTTCCAGATGAACTACATCAATAACCCCGGGGGTCTACCGGACGACATCGTGTTCTTCCGGACGGGCAGGCCTCCGCACCCGGACTGGCCGAAGGAACTTTACGAGAAATGGAGCAGCCGGGATTTCAACACCCGTTTCGATCCGCGATCCGGCGCCGTAAGAATCAACATCGGTTTCCTCTTTGCCTCCGGACCGTTTACGCTGGATAAGGGTAAGACAGAGCGCTTCAGTCTCGCCCTCGCATACGGTGCCGATCTGCCGGAATTGCGCTCCACCGTGAAAGTTGTTCAGGCAATTTACAACGCAAACTACCAGTTTGCAGTCCCGCCGCCGACGCCCACCGTGCAGGCCGAAGCAGGGGATGGATACGTGCAGTTGACATGGGACGATGCCGCCGAACACAGCACCGATCCGGTAGTCACAGTGAACGATTTCGAGGGTTACAGAATCTATCGCTCCACCGATCCTGAATTTAGAGATCCGAGAGTGATATTAACAGGACGGGGAACGGGGCCTATCGGAAACGGAAAACCGATAGCACAATTCGACCTGAAGGACGGCATCTACGGTTTCTCGACAACGACTGTAGAGGGCGTAGCGTACTATCTTGGCAACGAAACCGGCATCACGCACAAGTTTAGAGATACAACAGTGGTAAACGGTCAGCAGTATTATTATGCAGTCTGCTCCTACGACTACGGCCCCTCCATCAGGCTCCAGACGCAGGAGGTCTTCACCTACTATCCTTCCGAGAATTCCATTACCGTTTCGAGGACTCCGCGCGGGGGCACAATCCTGGCGCAGAACGTCGTTGCCGTGCGGCCAAATCCGAAAACGCTTGGCTACACCACTGCGGAGGCATCGCAGGTAACCCGTATTTCAGGCCTTGGTACGGGCACGGTGAATGTGAGGGTGGTGGATTCAAAACTTGTCCCTGAGAACCACATCTTCAAGCTCACGTTCAACGCAAATGCGGATGAGGTGCGCGCGAATTCGTACAATCTTATCGACAGCACAACAGGCGAAGTAATTTTCAAGACTGGAGGCGACTTCGCCGGTGAAGGCACAGGTATTGCCGGATCGGGCGTTATGCCGATCGTAAATACGCTCCCCACGGTCGCCGTTGATACCCTGCGGAGCGGGTTTACGCCCTCCAGTCCAACGAACGCCAAACTGAATGTGACCTATTCCCGGCAGGCCGTTATGCCGATTACCCTGAGGCGCGCCGGCTTTCCGTACGATCTGACAGTTACATTTTCCAACACCGTCCTCGATACAGCGTTCGGTAGCTTCGATGTCTTTAGAGTACCGGTTAAGTTCCGGGTTGTTGCTCATACTCCAGCGGGCGATCAACACCTCCAATGTAAATTTGTCGACCTGAACGGAGATTCGACACTTAGCCCTCATCCGCTGAATTCGGAAGAGATTATAGTACTCACCGGACCCGCGAATCTCTCATCGGCTCAGCGGTTTACCTGGTCGATTAAGATCCGGAACGATAGTGCTTCAACCGTGGGTCCGACTTTGGGAGATTCGTACGAACTTAAGCTTCTCTACCCATTCACTGTGGGAGACGCTTTCAAGTATTCGACAAAAGCGGAGTTCGTTGCAAGCGACAGCGCGAAACGGCAGTTCACGGGAGCATACGTGGTTCCAAACCCCTACGTGGGCGCCGCCAGTTTTGAGCCGGGCCTTTTTGCTACATCCGGCCGGGGTGACCGGCGCATCGAATTCCGCGGCCTGCCGCAGAATTGCACCATCAGAATCTACACGATTCGGGGCGATCTGGTGCAAACACTCACTCACGACGGCTCTACCGACGGCTATGTTGCGTGGAATCTGCGCACAAAGGACAACCTCGATGTCGCTCCGGGTTTGTATGTCTTCCACCTGGACGCGGGAAGCATTGGAAGCCAGATCGGCAAGTTCGCCATCATTAAGTAGACAATGAAACAAGCGCTCCTCTTAGTCATACTTCTACTCGCCGCCGGATCGGTGCTCGGCCAGTCAAAAACCGGGACAAGCGTGGGCCAATTTCTGCTGATCGAACCGAGTGCCCGGATTGCTGGAATGGGGAATGCCGGAGCGACGATGTATGGGGAGATCCAGTCGGCGTACTACAACCCCGCGGCAATCGGACTTTTCGCCTCGAACGGCGTACAGTTCACCCATAGCCCCTGGATAGCCGACATTACGTACGACTTCGCGGGTGCCGGAGTGATGTTAGGCAACTTCGGCAACGTCTACGCAAGCGTCACATCATTAAACTCGGGCGACATTGACGTACGGACCGTTGATCAGCCGCTTGGGACAGGCGAGAGGTATACCGTTTCCGATCTTGCGATCGGACTCGGTTACGGGCGCAAGATCTCCGATCGCTTCTCCGTCGGCGTACAGGTTTCCTACCTGCAGGAAACCATCTGGCATAGTTCAATGAGTGCATTCGCATTGAACGTAGGAACGCTGTATCGGATCTCAGAAGATGGGCTTCACATAGGGGCCAGCATTTCGAACTTTGGAACCCGCGCAAGGTTCGACGGCGCCGATTTGCGAGTGTTGTACGATCAGAATCCGGCGAGGTTCGGAGACAACGGCAGCCTGCCGGCAGAATTATTGACGGACAATTTTCCCCTGCCGATTCTGTTCCGCGTCGGAGTCGGAATGCCATTTGTCGTCAACAGTTCCAATATCGTTCATATCTCAGTCGACGCCTTTCATCCGAGCGATAACACGGAAAGCGTCAGCACGGGGGCTGAGTGGGCCTACGACAACACGCTCTTTATCCGCGGGGGGTATCAAAATCTTTTCATGCAGGACTCGGAACTCGGACTGACCCTCGGCGCAGGAGTGCTCTACGGATTGGATACGTATAAGGTCAGCTTTGACTACGCATGGGCTAACAATGGGCGGCTCAAGGAAACGAATCGTTTTACACTCGGAATCTCTTTCTAGCTGCTTGTTCGAGCGACATTCTTGAAGCGGTTCAAGAGCCGATATGGACACCTCTCTCCGGACGGGAAAGAATATGTTATTACCTCTCCGCGCACTCCGCGCCCCTGGATCAATGTTATCAGCAACGGGGATTATGGCCTCACTTGTTCGCAGACGGGAAGCGGATACAGTTGGCGGACGCACGCTCAGCTCAATCGTCTGACCCGATGGGAACAGGATCTCATCAAGGATGAGTGGGGAAAATACATTTACTTGCGTGATGAGAAAGGAAATTCATGGTCTGCGGGCTGGAAACCGGTGTGCGCAGAGCCCGAGTACTACCGCTGCCGTCATGGAATCGGATATACCGTCATCGAGTCGTCTTACCATGGTATCGAAACGGCGCTGACGATTTTCGTTCCCCCGGATGAACCGCTTGAAATCTGGCGCCTGACGATACAGAATCGGAGCCGGCGCCCTCGCCGCATCGAAGTCTTTACCTACCTCGAATGGTGCCTCGGCCAATCGCCCGACTGGCATCGGGAATTTCACAAATCATTCATGGAAACCCGCTACGATCCGAAGGCTCATGCCATTCTGGCGACAAAACGCTTGTGGGAAGTGCCCGGCGATCGCGGGCATTGGAATGTGGACTGGCCCTATACCGCATTCCACTCATCGAGTCTGAGGCCGTCCTCTTACGATACTGACAAAGAAACGTTCCTCGGAATGTACGGCAGTCAGAATTCGCCTGATGCTGTGAGAGAAGGGAAGCTGAAGAAACGTACCGGCAACTGGCTTGACCCTGTTGCAAGCCTCCATACGAAAATCTCGCTTCGCCCGAATGAGAAAAAGACGGCATGCTTCACCCTCGGTGCGGCGGATTCAAAGACGCAGGCATTGAGGTACGTTCTGAAGTACAGGCGGCTTCCCGAAGTCGATCGCGCGCTTCAAAAAGTCCGTCTACAATGGAGCCGATTGTTGACCACCGTGACCATTGATACGCCGGACGACGCGATGAATATCATGCAGAATGTATGGCTGAAATACCAGACGATTTCGGGAAGATTGTGGGGACGAACGGCGTATTATCAGACCGGCGGGGCGTTCGGTTTCCGCGATCAATTGCAGGATAGCCAGCTCTGGCTCGTCGTTGATCCTGAACAAACCTTGCAGCAAATTCGGCTGCATGCCCGTCACCAGTTCAGGGATGGCACAGTTTACCATTGGTGGCACCCCTTGTCCGAGACCGGACTCCGCAATCAAGTCTCCGATAATCTTCTGTGGCTTCCTTTTGTCGTGAATAGCTACATACTAGAAACCGGCGATTTTGCAAAGCTCGACCTCCCGGAGCCATGGGTTGACGATCCATCGCCGGCATCACTGTACGACCATTGCACGCGGGCGATTGATTTGTCCCTTCAAAGGTTCAGTCCTCGGGGACTTCCGCTCATCGGTGGAGGAGACTGGAACGACGGTTTGAGCGCCGTAGGACTGGGCATGAAAGGCGAATCTGTTTGGCTTGCCCACTTCCTTCATCGGCTCCTGATTGATTTTGTCGAAATTTCAAAGAACCACAACGACCGTTCGAGGGCGGCGACATACGAGACGCGCGGCCGCCAACTGAAGGATGCGATTAACAACATCGCCTGGGACGGTGAGTGGTATTACGGCGCAACGAAAGATTCGGGCGAAAAGCTCGGCAGCAAGGAGAACAAGGAAGGTTCCGTTTGGCTCAATCCTCAGACGTGGTCGATCATCGCAGACGTTGCAGGTTCCGATCGAGCGCAGCAGGTATTCGATATTGTGGAGAAAAAATTAGAAGTCGAAATCGGCCCGCTTCTCCTGCAGCCTGCGTACAAAACTCCCGATAAGGATATCGGTTATCTTACACGATACAGCCCGGGAATGAGAGAAAACGGCGGCGTTTACACGCATGCGGCTGCGTGGGCCGTTATTGCAGCGGCGATGCTCGGTCGGGGAGAGAGTGCTTTTCGAATCTACTCGAAACTGAATCCCATGAATCGGGGAAAAGAACCGGCGCGATATTTCGCTGAGCCGTACGTTACTGCCGGTAATATTGAGGGCCCGGCTTCAGCGTTCTACGGCAGAGGCGGTTGGACATGGTACACAGGTTCAGCGGCGTGGTTATTCAAGGCCGGCCTCGAATGGATTCTCGGCATCCGGCCGGTGTTCAACGGATTACAGATTGACCCGTGCATTCCCGCTGCGTGGAAGGAGTATACAGTCCGCAGGACCTTCCGGGGCGCTGCATTCGATATCCATGTGGAGAATCCGGATGGTGTCGAATGCGGCGTGAAGGAACTTACTGTCGACGGAACGCGACACTGTATGACAAAAGGGCCGCGGGAGAAAACAATTCCCGTGTTTCCCGCTGGGACCGCGCATAATATTCGTGTCGTACTTGGAAAGTAGAGAGCTGATTGCGATCTACCTGTCGGACATTCCTTCTCTCCAATAAGCTGCCGGGAGTCGATAAAGCTGACATGAGTATGCGCAAATTAAGGCCGGTGATGGATGACTTGACACCGGTCCGTTCCTTCACACCGGTCCGAATCCTCACCCGGCGGTTCTCGGTTCTCCTTGTATTTATGGTGACCGCTTCTCCTTTGTCGCGCGCGCAGGTAACAACGGGCCAGTTGCTCGACACGCTGCAGCACACGTCATTCAATTATTTCTGGTCTGAATCGAATCCGGCGAACGGCTTGATCAAAGATCGAAGCGCATCCGGCGCGCCTTGCAGTATCGCATCGGTCGGGTTCGGCCTCACGGCAATTTGTATAGGGGTCGACCACGGATGGGTCGCACGCGCCGCTGCGCGCGACCGGGTTCTCACAACCCTTCGAACCTTCTGGTCCGGGCCGCAGGGAACCGCGCAATCGGGGTACATCGGGTATAAAGGTTTTTTCTATCATTTTCTCGATATGACCTCCGCCGTGCGCACATGGAACAGCGAGCTCTCGACGATCGATAGCGGATTGCTCTTTGCGGGAATCCTCTACTCGAAGCAATATTTCGACGGCAGCGATTCAAGCGAGGTCGAGATCCGCGCCCTTGCGGATTCGATTTACCGCCGCGCGGACTGGGAGTGGTTTCGCAATTTCAATCCGGGATTGATGCTGGGATGGAATCCGGGCACAGGATTCCTGAACTACGGCCAGTGGATCGGCTATAACGAGGCGATGATCATCTACATCCTCGGCTACGGCTCGCCCACACACCGGATCTCCGACAAGTACGGATGGCAGGCGTGGACCAGCGGCTACCAGTGGCAAACCCAGTATGCCAACACGTACGTCATATTTCCGCCGTTGTTTGGACATCAGTACTCTCATTGCTGGGTCGATTTCCGGAATATTGCCGACGCGTATATGCGTGCCAAGGGAATTGATTATTTTGAGAACTCCCGGCGTGCGACGCTCGCACAACACGCTTACTGCGTTGCAAATCCGGGCAGTTTCGCCGGCTACGGGGACAGCTTGTGGGGAATCACCGCTTCTGACGCCCCTGGCGGATACAGCGCGCGGGGCGCTCCCCCACCCCAGGGCGACGATGGAACGCTGGTCCCTACGGCATCCATCAGTTCAATCCCATTTGCGCCCGGGATTGTCATCCCGGCCATACACAAGATGTGGGATACCTACGGATCGCAACTCTGGACGTCGTATGGCTTCCGCGACGCCTTCAATCTGTCGGGGAATTGGTGGGGCCCCGACGTAATCGGCATCGACCAGGGGCCCATCATCATCATGATTGAAAACTACCGCACCGGTGCTGTGTGGAATCGATTCATGCAGAACTCGGATATACGGCGAGGCCTGGATTCGATAGGGTTCCGCACGGTGACCGGTGTAAAAGAAAACGCGGACAATCCCAGGCCGTTTACCCTGGAACAAAACTATCCAAACCCATTTAACGGCTCGACAACGATTCGCTTCCGCCTGCCGTCTGGCGGACATGTTCGTTTGTCAGTGTTTGATATTCTCGGACGCGAACTAACGCGGCTTGTCGATGAATATCGTGCCGCCGGCGATTATTCTAAGACCGTGGAGGCAAACAATTTCGCGAGCGGTGTCTATCAATACCGATTGCAATGGAAGGGTAGTATTGCATCGAGGAAATTCCTTCTCATCAAATAATCCGATGAGATCGATCTTCTTCCTGATCACCCTTCTCCTCGCTTGCACCGAGTCCCCGAAAAAATCCAGCGGAACTCCGGACCAGCCGGGGAAGGTGCGCGGCGATTTATTTCTCGACACGTTGCAAGACAGGACGCTCAGATGGTTCCTTGCGTTAACTCCCCAGAACACCGGACTCACACCCGACCGCTGGCCCACTCCGTCGCCGTCGAGTACTGCCGCGGTGGGATTTGCTCTCACCTGTTATCCGATCGCCGCCGAACGAGCGCTTATCAGCCGAAGCGATGCTGGAATGCGGGTACTCACTACTTTGCGTTTTCTCTGGAATCTCCCGCAGGGAGACGGTCCTTCTCAGGTGTCGGGATACAAGGGTTTCTATTATCACTTCATCAACACACAGACAGGATTGCGTGAATGGAATTGCGAATTATCGACCGTCGACACAGGCTGGCTGCTTGCCGGCATTCTGTTTTGTCAATCATATTTTGACAAGGGCAACAGTACCGAGGTAGCTATTCGCGCTCTCGCTGACTCCATTTACAGGAGAGTCGATTGGCAGTGGGCTATGGGAGAGACGAAGGGGATAGTCATGGGGTGGAAGCCTGAGGAAGGGTTTCACCACGAGTTTTGGCGCGGGTACAACGAAGCGATGATCGTACCCATCCTTGCGCTCGGCTCGCCGGCGCATCCCGTGCCTGCGTCCGTATGGGATGCCTGGACCAGCACGTATCGGTGGGCAAATCATTCAGGACAGGATTATCTCAACTTCATGGCCCTTTTCGGCCATCAGTACACACACGCGTGGATCGACTTCCGCGGGATAAAAGACAGCTACATGAACGGGAAAGGCATCGATTATTTCGAAAATTCCCGCCGCGCAACATATGCTCATCAGGAGTATGGCAGACTCAACCCAAACCACTGGATTGACTACTCCGATTCCATCTGGGGGTGGACGGCATGCGACGGCCCGAAAGATACCACATTCGATGTTAATGGATTAAAGCGACTGTTTCGTTCGTACTCAGCCAG
>DASQAZ010000085.1:0-3090 GCA_035635475.1 Bacteroidota bacterium
TTGAACCCGTAGTCGTCCTTGCCTTCTTTGACCTTGTTCATGATGACCGATCCTTCGAGACCCGCATTGGTCACGATAATCCGGATGGGCTCTTCGAGGGCTTTCCGGACGATATCGACGCCGATCCGCTGGTCGTCATTATCTACCTTGAGGCCCGTGAGCTTGTCCTGGATGCGGAGATACGCTACTCCGCCGCCCGGCACGATCCCTTCCTCAACGGCTGCGCGAGTCGCATGAAGCGCGTCTTCGACGCGTGCTTTCTTTTCCTTCATCTCGACTTCGGTCGAAGCGCCGACTTTAAGGACGGCCACGCCGCCGGAGAGCTTTGCGAGCCGCTCCTGCAGCTTCTCTTTGTCGTAGTCCGACGTTGTCTTCTCGATCTGCGCCTTGATTTCGTTGATCCGCTTCTTGATATCATCTTTCTTTCCGGCCCCCTCCACGATGGTCGTGTTGTCCTTGTCGACCGTGACCTTCTTGGCCGTGCCCATATACGAAAGCTGCGTGTTTTCGAGCTTGAATCCCTTTTCGTCGCTGATCACCGTGCCGCCGGTCAGAACCGCGATATCTTCAAGCATCGCTTTCCGGCGATCGCCGAATCCCGGCGCCTTGACGGCCACGACTTTGAGCGTGCCCCGGAGCTTGTTGACAACAAGCGTCGCGAGTGCTTCACCCTCGAGATCCTCTGCGATCACGACGATCGATCGGCCGGCCTGGGCAATTTTTTCCAGAATCGGCAGCAGGTCCTTCATCGCGCTGATTTTCTTGTCGTGAATCAGGATGTACGGATCTTCAAGGACCGACTCCATTGTATCGGCGTCTGTGACGAAGTAGGGAGAGAGGTACCCGCGATCAAACTGCATTCCTTCTACCCACTCGACCGTGGTCTCGGTTCCTTTTGCCTCTTCAACGGTGATCACTCCGTCTTTTCCCACCTTCTCCATCGCCTTCGCGATGAGTTCGCCGATGGTGTGGTCGTTATTTGCAGAAATGGATCCGACCTGGGCGATCTTTTCCTTGTCGTCGCCGACGGTCTTGCTGATCTTCTTCAGTTCCTCGACGACCTTCTTGACTGCCAGATCGATTCCTCGTTTCAAATCCATCGGGTTTGCGCCGGCAGTCACGTTCTTCATGCCTTCGCGGACGATGGCTTGGGCGAGCACCGTTGCCGTCGTTGTCCCGTCGCCCGCGACATCGGATGTCTTGCTTGCGACTTCGCGCACCATCTGCGCGCCCATGTTCTCGATCGGATCTTCGAGTTCGATCTCTTTTGCGACGGTAACTCCGTCCTTCGTGATGGTCGGGGCCCCGAACTTCTTGTCAATGACAACATTACGCCCCTTCGGGCCCAGCGTCGCCTTTACCGCATCGGCCAGCTTATCGACACCGCGTTTCAAAGCGGTACGAGCGTCCGAGCTGTACGTTATGATTTTAGCACCCATGGCAATTCATCTCCTTCGTTAAGGTTTACGGTTGATTCTTATCCAGTGTGGATGATTAAACAATTCCGAAAATGTCGGCCTCTCTCATGATCAGGACCTCGTTGCCGTTGAGCGCAACCTCCGTCCCCGAATACTTCCCATACAATACTTTATCCCCGACCTTGATGTCAAGGGGAATAAGCTTTCCTTCATCGGTTCTCCTGCCGGGACCGACCGCAAGGATCTCGCCGACGACCGGCTTTTCCTTCGCAGTGTCCGGAAGAATGATCCCGCCCTTCGTTTTCTCTTCTGCAGGTGCGGGTTTGATAACCACTCTGTCACCTAATGGCTTGATGTTCATGGCATGATCTCCTTCAAATATTGAGATTTCACAAGAATCCGGTGGTAATTTAATTTGATAAACAACGGATTGGGACTCCCTTATCGGAGGAGGAATATACGCAATTCCTCCACGAAAATCAAGTTTTTTTACGAATAATTCAGCATGGTACCACATCCCACTTCCGCCCGAAGGCCCGGCACTAATCCGTCCCCAGACTCCCTAGCGGATGAGGATTACAAGGTTGCTGCCGGAAATACTCGTAGGAAGTTTTTGCAGTGGTCGTTGTGCGGGTCCCCGCGTCACGATCCCCTGCCTGTCAAACCTGCTGCCGTGCAGCCCGCAAACAAAACCGCTGCCGGTATAATTCAGCTCATTGTTTGCGTGAGTACACCGAAGTGCAAAGGATTGATAGCTCCCGTCAGGCTGCTTCCGCACGCCGATGTCGTACCCACGGCGATCAGGCCTCACGATCTGAAAATCAGACTCGCTAAAAACAGATAGGGGGATGGTGACAGTGCCATCAAGCACTTCGGCCTTGTAGACCGGGGAAGACGAACACGATGAAAGCGCGGGTACAAGCATTCCGGCGCCGAGGGCAACGCAGAGCGAGCAACCGGTTTTGACAAACTCTCTTCGTTTCATCTAGTATGCGAAACCGATTCCGAGGGTTATGAATGTATTGTCGGCCTTATGGTCCGGATTGCCGCTCACGAGGGGGTTTGCATCGCCGGTGTGCTCAAACCTTGCATCTGCTTTTATCACGACGTTGCCGATCGGCAAATAGGACACCCCCGCGATGATGTGATGTTGATCCAATGTCCCGTCATCGATCCCGTTCGTTGGTATGGAGGCGTTCAGGTTAAGCCGTTCATATCGGCAGAACACGATGAGTTGTTTTGGCCCCGATCCCCCCGGTCCTTCAAGAAGATTGTAGGCGAGTTCTGCATAGGCGCCGTATTCTGTTTGTGGGGTGTTATTTGAGTATACCCGGTTGATGCTGAACGCCTCGGGAATAGATACGACAGCCCCCAGGAGCCGCGCGGTGAAACCGCCGCCGGAGTATTGCAGATCCGCCTCGCCGATCAGCACCGGCGTCCCGAAAATCCCGGATGACAATCCCAGGTTGTCAGCACGTGTGGGACTCAGCCCGACGGTGCCCCCGTAGTAGCCCGATAACTGAATCATAAGGCTTCCTGGGTTCAACTGAAGCGAGCCCGTGACGGCCAGATTATTTGCGCTTGCATTTCGCCCCTCGAAGCGTCCTTCGCGTATACCGCTCCCATGCTGAAATCCGGCGCTGTTCAAGCCGTTGACAATCGCCGCGCTGTA
>DASQAZ010000086.1:0-1700 GCA_035635475.1 Bacteroidota bacterium
GAGCGTGCACTTAATTATAACGTCTCCCCCCTACTGGCAGCTCAAAGATTACGGACACGAGGGCCAGATCGGCTTCAACGACACCTACGAGGATTACGTCAACAACCTGAATTTGGTCTGGCAGGAATGCTTTCGCGTTCTGTATCCGGGCTGCCGGCTTTGCATAAATATTGGCGATCAGTTTGCCCGCGCCGCCTATTACGGCCGGTACAAGGTCATCCCCATCCGGACTGAGGTCACTAAGTTTTGCGAGACGATCGGCTTCGACTACATGGGCGCGATTATCTGGCAGAAGGTGACGACGACGAACACCACGGGTGGAGCCACTATTATGGGCTCCTTCCCGTTCCCCCGGAACGGCATCATCAAGATAGATTACGAGTTCATTTTGATATTCAAGAAGCTCGGCACCGCGCCGAGACCATCCGGAGAATGCAAGGAACTGTCGAAGCTGACCACCTCCGAGTGGAATGAATATTTCACGGGACATTGGAATTTTGCAGGCGAGAGACAGGACAAGCATCTTGCCATGTTCCCCGAAGAGCTTCCAAAAAGACTGACCCGGATGTTTACGTTTGTGGGGGATACCGTTCTCGATCCCTTTCTCGGAAGCGGGACAACGTCCCTGGCGGCTAAAAACCTCGCACGGAACTCCGCAGGTTATGAGATCAACCCGGAATTCCTGAGCGTCATGCGGCAGAAGTTGGGGATCATTCCGTCCGGAGTCTCGAGTGATCAGGCAGAGTATGAATTCAAAGTCAAGACTCTAAAGCCCGATGATTTTTCGTCGAGGGTCGAAAAGCTGCCATACGTTTTCAAGGACAGGGTCCCCTTCGACAAAGAAATGGATCCGCGGACCTCGGGCTTCGGCTCTCAAATCGACGGCAGCCAAAAGCCCCCCCGGGAGTATTTTACGGTGAGGCGGATTCTTTCCCCCGAGATCATCGAGCTCGACTCTGGCGTACAGGTTCGCCTGCTCGGCGTGAAGGCAATAGCACAGGAGTCGGCGAGAGCGCTCGCGTACCTGTCGGGCCTCATCATGAACCGGCGTGTGTACCTGCGATTCGACCCCGCGGCGCAGACCGGCGACGGAGAGCCTCCCCAGGCGTACGTCTACGCCAGGAACAGAACGTTTATCAACGCTCATTTGATCAAACGGCATTATGCGGGGGTAGCCGAAAACATGGAATTTCACTTCAAACAAAAGTTCGTGAGGTATGCGAAGGCGTAAAAGAGCTCAGCGGCGTCCGGGCCCAACAATTGGGTTCTCAACCACCGCCATCCACGCGGGACAAAAGCCGGACCCGCTCTCCGGGGCGGTCATGACGCCTGTGTATCTCACCTCGACGTACGTCCAGGAGGGACTCGGAAAGAACAAAGGATACGAGTACTCCCGCGTCAGCAATCCCACGCGCGACGCCCTGGAGCGAAATATCGCCGCCCTCGAAAACGGCAAGCACGGGATGGCGTTCGGTTCGGGGATGGCTGCGATCGATTCGGTTTTTCGCCTGTTGAAGCCGGGCGACCATATCATCGTGTCGGACAGCGTGTACGGAGGGACCTACCGGATCGGCAAAATGGTTCTGGAGAATTACGGCCTGCAGTTTGATTTCATCGACACCACGAAGCTGCGCGCAGTTCGCGCCGCGATCCGGAAAAATACCCGGATGCTGTTTATCGAAACGCCGACGAATCCGACG
>DASQAZ010000087.1:0-18654 GCA_035635475.1 Bacteroidota bacterium
AACATTCACATGACGGCCCGATTTGTCGTTAATGCCGCGGGACTCTCTGCGGACAGAATCGCTGCAACGTTCGGAATCGATGTCGACAAGGCGGGGTATCGGATCTATCCGAATCGCGGACATTATTACCGCGTCTCGATGGCCCGAAGTCGTTTGGTTTCACGTCTTGTGTATCCGGTTCCGAATCCTCAGCTTACCGGTCTGGGAATCCACGTCACGATCGATCGTGCCGGGCAGGTCAAGTTGGGACCCGATACGGAGTACCTCGACCATTCTACCCCAATGTCCGAATGGTATAAGTTTGACGACAACCGTAGAGAAAAGTTCCATCGCGCAGCCGCCCGGTATTTTCCCGCGCTGGAACTGAATGACTTATCTCCCGATCAAGTCGGCGTGCGGCCGAAGGTACAGGGACCGGGCGATCCCTTCAAAGACTTCATCATCAAAGAAGAGAGCGACCGGGGGCTGCCGGGGGTCATAAACCTCCTGGGAATCGAATCTCCCGGCCTCACCTGTGCTCGTGAGATAGCCCGTAAGGTTGCCGGGTACATCAAATCCGGGGATGGGGCTTGAAAGTATGGAAGTAACCACCCAGAATAACCCGCTCATCTCCGTCATCATACCGGTGAGGAATGGCAGCAGGACGCTCGACGCCTGCCTCAGAGCCATTCGCCGGTCGTACTATAAGAATATAGAGGTCATCGTCGTGGACGACCATTCGACGGATGCGACGGTCGAGATCGCAAAGCGCTACCGGTGCACGGTGCTCGAAACGACGGACGGCCACGGGGCGAACCACGCGCGCAATTTCGGCGCGAAGAACGCAAAAGGAGATTTTCTCATATTTCTCGACTCCGACATCGTCATTTCGCGGGAAACGGTACTGGCCATCGTCGAGGAGCTCGAGGAGGAGGGGATCGATGCGGTGGTGGGCCTTTATACTGCGAAGCACCGCCACGAATCCTTCGTCTCCCAGTACAAGAACCTGTGGGTGCGGTACTCGTACATCAAGAGCCCCCCTGCCATCGACTGGCTGTTCGGGGCGATCTCGGGAATCAGACGCTCGTCGTTCGAGAAGCTTGGCGGGTTCGATGTCGAACTCCTCGCACGCCACGGGCACGACGACATCGAACTTGGGAAGCGCTTTGCCCAGGCAAAGCTGAATATCGTCCTGAACATGGACATCGAAGTGGAGCATCTGAAAAATTACAACCTCTGGTCTTTCATCAAGAACGAATACCATCGCAGCATCGGTTTTGCAGAGCTTGCCGTTCGGTTCGGCGAGTTGGGGAAATCCATCAAGTCGGGGTTCGTCAATGTCTATCCGATGTTTGTGCTATCGACGATCACCGCTGCCTTGATCGCGCTTCTCGCGATCGGGTGGGTGGCCGGCTGGCTGCAGGATGGGGGAAGGATTTTGGTCGGTGTAGCTGTTCTGTATCTTCTCATGAACATCCGCTTCCTCAACTATCTTGAACAGGTCCGCGGGCTGTTCGCAATGTTCGTCATGATCCCATTTCTTTACATCGATCACCTCGTCTGCTTCTTCGGCAGCATTGTGGGAATACTCCGAGGTCTGGCGAAGCGGAGTTGACTTGAACATGGTGGCAAATCTCTCGTCGGGGGGTTGCGCGCGTTTGCCTTTCAGCACCCCTTTTAGGATATTTGTTTTGAACCGAGCACTCCCATGCACGAGCACCTCATCCAATCAAAACCACACACACTCGTCGTCAACGAAATCTTCCACAGCATCCAGGGCGAATCGAGCCACATGGGCCGCCCCTGTGTATTCGTCCGTCTGACTTATTGCAATATCCGCTGTTCCTACTGCGATACCGAGTATGCGTTCTATGACGGAAAGGAGATGCTCGTCGATGAAATCCTCGATGCCGTACGAGGTTTTGGGTGCAAGCTCGTGGAGCTGACGGGAGGGGAACCCCTTTTCCAGGCGAATGTTCACGAACTGATGACCCGGCTTTGCGAAGCCGAATTTGAAGTCCTGCTGGAAACAGGGGGCAGCCTCGACATCGGCAAGGTCGATCCAAGGGTCAAACGGATTGTTGACTTCAAGTGCCCGTCGAGCGGGATGATGAAGAAAA
Source organism: Bacteroidota bacterium (assembly GCA_035635475.1). Classification (GTDB taxonomy): domain Bacteria; phylum Bacteroidota; class Ignavibacteria; order UBA10030; family SZUA-254; genus VBOC01. Next base: position 2,100 of record DASQAZ010000087.1, read on the forward strand.
ACCTCTGGGAGAACGTGGGTCATCTCAAAGAGATGGACGAGGTCAAATTTGTGATCGGCGACCGCGAGGATTACGAATGGGCAAAAGCGGTGATTCAATCTCACGGAATCGACGGGCGTTGTCCGATTTTAATGTCCGTTGTTTTTGGAAAGCTGGAGCCCATTCAGCTCGCGGAATGGGTCCTCGAGGACAAACTCAACGTCCGGTTTCAGCTCCAGATGCACAAGTATATCTGGAGCCCGGAAACGAGGGGAGTGTAGCGAGACGTCTTCCAGCCGACATATGTGGAAAACGGACCAGAAGCCCAAGCGAAGATTGATGGGTGAATCATGAAACCCGAGCTCGCCGTGGTCCTCGTGAGCGGGGGGATGGACAGTTGCGTGACCGCTGCGATTGCGAACCAGACGTACGAGATGGCGTTCGTCCATCTCAATTATGGTCAGCGAACCGAGCGGAGGGAGCTCAAGGCGTTTAATGACATTGCCGACTTCTACGGCGTCAAGCGCCGCCTTGTCGTCAATGTCGAGCACCTGAAGCAGATCGGCGGATCGAGCCTGACGGATGAATCCATCCAAATCCCGAAGGCGGACCTGAACCGGACCGAGATTCCCACATCCTATGTTCCTTTCCGCAACGCACATATTCTCTCGGTCGCGGTAAGCTGGGCTGAAGTCATTGGCGCGGTCAAGATTTTCATAGGCGCCGTCGAGGAGGATTCTTCGGGTTACCCTGACTGCCGGAAGGAGTATTATGACGCCTTCAACAAGGTCATCGAGATCGGGACAAAACCATCCACACACATCGAAATTGTCACCCCGATCATCCATTTGAAGAAGTCCGGTATCGTCCGCAGGGGTATAGAGTTGGGAGCGCCCCTAGATCACACCTGGTCGTGTTACCAGTCGGAAGAACTCGCATGCGGAATCTGCGATAGCTGCGCGCTACGGCTCCGGGGCTTCCGGGAGGCGGGGGTCGAGGATCCGATTCCTTACGTCTCGATTCCACAGAGCGGATAAGGGATGCGTTCCCTCGCAGAGCGTGGGAACGAGCAGGTCCGCAGAGTTGATGCGGCGTGGGTCCCTATCCCGCCCGGCGGGATGGGAACGAGACTTGGGGGACTGATCCCGCTCGGCGGGACGGATTGAGAATCCCGCGTACATTCCTACCTGATTTACCATCCTTTTTCCAGATCATTTTCCCATCCATTTCAACCGGATTCGCCTCTCCCGTTTCCAGCAGAATTTCCTGTGATCTGAAATACACCCCCCGTTGATTCTGCGGGTGGATTTCATGTTATTCGTCCTGATTTTCTGAACCATTTCGCCCGTACAGGCATGTCACTAAACCTGGGAAGGTATCGCCAATGAAGGCACGGTTACTCCTTTTGGTGCTGTTTTCGGTCGCTTTAGTGTCGTCGTTGTCGGCTCAAGTTCCTTCTCCCCCTCAGCACCTCCGCGTCGAACAAGGCCTGTACGGCGGGGCGATCCTTCACAGGGATCACAGAAGCAACGGCTATGAAATCACCACTGCCTCGGCAGGCATTACACCCGATGTGGCGTTGTCGGTTGCGCCCGGTGCGGTGGTGCTGCCAAAGGAATATCGTCTCGAGCAGAATTACCCGAACCCTTTCAACCCCGTGACCGCGATCCGTTTTGAGATCGCCGGCAAGAGCGTCGTCAGCCTGCGGATCTACAATCTGATCGGCCAGCAGGTTGCCTCGCTTGTTGATGGGGTCATGGACGCAGGGAACTACCGGACCCAGTGGAATGCGCAGGACAATAACGGGGGTACGGTCGGAAGCGGGATCTATTTTGCGAAGCTCGTGGCTTCGCCCCTGAATGGAAACGGACAGGTGTTCTCTCAGGTCCGCAAGATGATACTTTTGAAATAGGAATATTTCTGTGGGGATGATAGAGGGGATGGTAGGAGGGGTGGTTCTTCCCGCAATGCGGGCGGAGTACCCCTCCTCGATTTGGAATGAAGGCCGGAAAGGTTTACAGGCGCAGCGGTACTTTATTCCTGCCTTTCCGGTAGTTCAGGAGTCGAGATAGAAAATAGCTCAAGAACGACTCGGATTGACGCATTTTTGGGAAACCGGAACGACGGAAGCCTCTGGCACGGGGGTTGCAACTAATGGCTCGGAGTCAAAAAGACGTCTGCACAACTTAAACATGATTGTCGGGGATGGGTTCACAACAGCTACTGATTGGCCTGCTATGCATAGTCGTCGTTGCAATAGCGATTTTTGTCGGAATGGAAATGTTCGGCGCGCATAGCTCTGAATCCAACAAAGATGCCGTGACCTCGAGTCTCCGCGGGGTTGCCGCGGACGCAGTCCAGTACAAGATGCGCCCCAAGATATACGGAGGCGGCAATCCATCCTACTCCGGCTATGTTATACCGGGCAAGTTGCAAAAGGATGACAATGGAACGTATGCCATCAATGGAGCTCCCTCAACTTCGCAGATTGTGCTAGACGGGACATCGGCATTGAATACAGCATGGGTAGCCACGATGACCGTCGATGACACCGGCAGCTCGGTTGTCGCGTACGCCGGTTGGTGAACAGTGCATAGGATTTGATAAAGTAACGCAAATAACTAACATAAATAGATACACTCACTCAACAACATAAAGGAACAGTACAATGGGTCAACAGCAACTTCTACTCATCATCCTCGGCGTGATTATCGTCGGTATCGCTATCGCCGTGGGTATCTCTCAGTTCGGTGCGCACAGCACACAGGCTAACAAGGACGGCGTAACGTCGAGCCTCGTGAACGTCGCAGCGAATTCATACCAGTACAAGATACGCCCGACAACGATGGGCGGCGGCGGCGGTTCGTACGTCGGTTACTCAATTCCCTCGAAGATGAGCAAGGATGACAACGGTACCTATGCCTTGGGTACGGTTGCATCGAACTCATGCCAGATCAAGGGAACGTCGACCATCAACACCGCTTGGGTCGGCACGTGCACGTCTGACGACACAGGCAAGACGCTGGTTTCCTACGCCGGCTGGTAACTGTTCGTAAGCCAAAAGGCAGCGGGCCGCGAACCGGATCTCGCTGCCGTGGCTTACACTTTTGATTCGCAAATACGCCGCCGGGATCAGGGAGACAGCAGTTCGCTCCTCACTTTCGGCGGCTTTTTTAAAAAACAAGAATCGCGTGGCTAACTGAATGGGTCAACAACAACTACTGCTCGTAATACTTGGTCTTCTTGTTGTGGCAATAGCGATTGCCGTTGGGATAACTTTTTTTGGCGCGAACAGCTCAGAATCGAACAAAGATGGGATAACGGCAGAGCTGACGGGAATCGCCGCCGATGCATATCAATACAAGATTCGACCTACCTCCCTCGGAGGGGGCAGGCCTGATTATACGGGCTACAGCCTCCCGGCGAAGATGCAGAAGGACGACAACGGCACCTATGTCATCAGCTCCATATCGTCCTCGCAAGCCGTGTTTACCGGGACTTCTTCCATGAACACGTCATGGGTAGCCACGATGACGGCCGATGATTCAGGCCACACTATGGTGACGTATGCCGGATGGTAAATGGCCGCAGATTTGGACAGGGGGCTTAGAGATTTTTGTAGCATTAACGATAAATCAAATAACCATAAACAACAATAGAGGATCAACACCATGGGACAGCAGCAGCTTCTACTCATAATCCTGGGCGTCATCATCGTCGGTATCGCGATTGCCGTCGGGATTTCACAGTTCGGCGCGCACAGCACGCAGGCGAACAAAGACGGCGTGACGGCGAGCCTTGTCAACGTCGCCGCCAATTCATACCAGTTCAAGATCAGGCCGACCACGATGGGCGGCGGCGGCGGTTCATACGTCGGGTATACAATTCCCTCGAAGATGGCGAAGGACGACAATGGCACGTATGCATTGGGCACCGTAGCCTCAAATTCGTGCGGAATTACCGGGACCTCGTCGATCAATACGGCGTGGGTTGGCACTTGCACGTCTGACGATACCGGCAAGACGACCGTAACTTACGTAGGCTGGTAAATAGACTCAGAAAGTCCCCCGACAGCAGTGTCGGGGCAGGTCCCGTTGAATCGGCGCCGATTTTCGACGCGCCCATAGGGGCCTGAGCTCCAGGAATCGTCAAACTGAAGACCTTTGCCGGAGGCAGGGAGAGATCGGAAAGCTCTTTGTCGCCGGCAAGGTCTTTTTTATTCGGAAAATGTAATGTATCTCACATCCCTGTTGATTCTATTTGCTATGATGGTTACGTTAAAACCGTTCTATAATAGTGGCCGGAAGTATGTCATCCGGCAAGATTTGGGTATCAGTCCATAAAGATTCACGATCATGAAGTTTTCAACAAAAACGGAGTTGCGATATGGCTGAGTTTCGGATCGAGGGTATATCGGCGGTAGGCAAGCCGGTCCAGGGCATCATCGAAGCGGAGAATTCCCGCGCTGCGAAAGCGAAAGCGCACCAGATGGCGACGCAGCGCAAATTCAGAATCATCAGGGTTCTGCCCCGGGCAACGTTCCTTTATAAAGTCCAGCGCGGAGCCGAGAAGCCGGTCCTCGGGGAGCAGAAGGCCTTCACCAAGGAAGAGGTGCAGGACGCTCTCTCCAAGATGGGCTTCCGGGTTCTGAGCGTCAAGAAAAAACTGTTGGACCTCAAGATTAAGCCGCCGACGGCGGAGATCGTCACGTTCGTGAGGGTGAGCGCAGACCTGATACGGCAGAAGCTGCCGTTCAATGAAATCCTCCAGCTCATGGTCAACGACATCACGAACAAGACGCTGCGCGATTCGATCCGGGAGATCAACAACGAGCTGAAGCAGGGCAAGGACAGCGAGAAAGTCTTCATTAAACAGGAGGGCATTCTCGGCCGCTTTACCGCCCACATGCTCGGTCTCGCGTCGAAGAGCGGCAACATGGCGGAGATCTATGACAGTACCGCCAAGTTCCTCGAGCGCCGGGCCGAGTTCAAGAAAAATCTCAAGAGCGCTCTGATTATGCCGGTCGTGACTCTGATCGCCCTGTTCGGGGCGTGCCTCTATTACGTCGGCTTTATCTTTCCGGGGATGGCCGAGGTGTTCGTGCGCCTGAAGATCGACATGAGGCAGTTCCCCATGACGTATGCCACTCTTCAAATGAGCGGGTTCCTCCAGAATAATATCGTCATCCTCCTCATCGCGTTGATTCTCCCGACGCTGCTCGCCGTGCGCTTCTTCACGACGGAGCGCGGGCGGTTCGTCAGGGATAAGTACATGTGGAGAGTCCCGGTCATCGGGCCGCTCTTGCACAAGACCGCCATCGAAATCTTCTGCCGCGTGTTCTATGCCCTCTACAGCGGAGCCGGCGAGAATATCGACGTCATCAAGATGGCGAGCGAGGCGTGCGGCAACAAGTACATGGAGCATCAGGTGAAGACGGTCGCGATTCCGATGATGGTCGAGAAGGGCGCCGGAATTACCGAGGCGTTCGAAGCATCCGGAGTCTTCACGAAAACCGCCATCTCCCGCCTCCACTCGGGCGCCGAAACGGGCACTGTCAAGCATACCGCGCTCCAGCTCGCCGAGTACTACGAGAAGGAGACGACCTATAAGATGCGGAACGCGATCGATTTTATTCAGCTCTGGATCAGTCTAATCATCATGGTCGTCCTGACGATGCTGACGCTGGTTTCTTCGGAGACCGCGACGTTTCACCCGAGCACGAATCCCGGCGCGGGTTAATTGTTCCGGCGAAGTCGGGAGAAGGATCCGGTTGTCGCGTATGCGCAGGTCCCTCTTCCGACTTCGGGACCGGGATACGGGCCGCCGAGCAGGCGATCTGATTATAACCGATCGATCGAGATTCATAGCGCCGTTCGTACCATTTTCTATATGAAATTGAATGCCGGATGTTGATATAACCGATAAGATCGGTTACACACTCCTGAAGAAGGGGATCGTCGACTACGAGACCCTGGAAAAATCCCTCCAGGTCCGGGATGGCGAAGAAAAGAAAACCCGGCGGAACCTCGGGCAAATCCTCGTCAAAGACTTCAACGTCGATCATGACGCGGTGTTTAGCGAAGTGGCGTCCCTCTATGCCTTTCGTGAGATCCACCTCAACGACGAGGTCCTGAACACCGAGCGAATCGAATTTATCAAGAAGTATCTCGACGTTCTGCCGGATAACTATAGAGACCTTCTGATCCAGACGAAGGTCCTTCCCTTGCGGCTCGACGAAAAGCAGCTCGACAAGCTGATTGTGATCGCCTGCGACCCCACGGATCGGAACATCCCCGTCATCGCACGCCATTTCGGCGTCAAAAAGTACGAAGTCTGCTACTGCCGCCGGAAGGATCTCGAGGGGTTGATGGAGCAGGTCATTCAACTGGAAAACGAGTTCCTGAAACTTGTCTCGACCTCAGAGATCGACATCGCCGTGGACGAGGAGTCTGTTCTCGACGAGGAGGCGCTCGAAAGCGAGATCAGCAAGAGCGCGCTCGTCAATCTGGTCGAGGGCCTGTTGGTCGAAGCTGTCCGACAGGGCGCAAGCGACGTGCATATTATAGGCAAGGAAGGGAACCGCACCGAGTTCTTCTTCAGAATCGACGGCAATCTCATCCAGTGGTACGTCCAGGAGAGCACGATGCCGGAGGCGATTGCCGCCGTCGTCAAGGACCGCTCGAAGAATGTCGACCGCTTTGAGCGCGAATCCAGCCAGGACGGATTCATCCAGCGGATGATCGACGGCCAGCAGATCCGTTTCCGCGTCTCGATCATGCCGATCGTGGGCGTCGACATCAAGCACAAGTTCGAAAGCATCGTCATCCGCGTGCTCGACAACCGGAAGGTGATCACCGACCTGAACAAGCTCGGATTGCAGGGGCCTGCGAAAGACTTTTTTTACAAAGCGATCTCGAAGCCCCAGGGTATCGTGATTCTCACCGGCCCGACGGGGAGCGGAAAAAGCACGACCCTGATCGCGGCTCTTCACCAGGTGATCGACCCGACGCTCAACGTGCTCACGGTGGAAGAGCCGGTCGAGTACATCATCAAAGGCGCCCGCCAGCTCAAGATCGGTCCGAAAATGGATTTCGATCAGGCGATCCGCGGCATCCTGCGGCACGACCCCGATATCGTGCTGGTCGGAGAGATGCGCGATAAGATCACCGCGGAAATCGCGATCAAGCTGGCAAATACGGGCCACCTCACGTTCTCCACGCTGCACACAAACGACGCCCCCAGCGCGGTCACGCGGCTGTATAAGATGGGCGTCGAACCGTTCCTCATCGCCTACGCGATCAACATCGTGGTCGCGCAGCGGCTCGTGCGTACACTCTGCCTGGAGTGCAAGAAACCGATGGAGATGAAGGCCAAGGACCACGACATCTACGTCAAGTTCGGATTCTCGGAGGAGATGATCCGGAGATCCACCTTCTATGAGCCCGTCGGCTGTGACAAATGCAGCGGCGGCTGGAAGGGGCGAGCCGCGATTCATGAGGCCCTTTATTTCACCCGTGAGATCCAGCAGATCGTGGTGAGCTCCGGCCAGGAAATCGATGAGAACGCCATCCGCGAACAGGCGACCAAAGACGGCATGTGGACGCTGCGCCGCTCGGGCATGGAACGAATGATGCAGGGAGTGACCACGCTCGAGGAGATCATCGCCACGACCACGGAAGACTAGCGAAGCGCAGGCCGGTTCGGCGCAGTAGAAAATAGCGGGCTAAATAGCCGGTTATCCAATTCCGAAGGCGGGAATTGACCGAAGATCGGCGTTTTTGTGCTCCAACCACGTTTTTCTTCCCTTGATATCGCGCACACCCCCATTGTGATTTATGCCCTTCTGGCGTAGTTTGTAAGCGACAAAAGGGTAATCCATGAATACCGGTCAAATGCTTTTGGTCCTTGGGGCAATTGCGCTCCTGTCCCTGGTGGCTCTCTCCATCAACTCGATGATCGTGAATAAGACGGCCACTATGCTAGAAACGGAAGCCGATCTCAATGCCGTCTCGCTTGCCCAATCCATGCTCGACGAGATTCTCGCGAATCCCTTCGACGCGGTGACAGCCGACGGGACGAAAATCTTTGATTCGACGAAATTCACTCCAGCGGGGTCTCTCGGGCCCTCGGGGACCGAAACGAGCAATGTTCCCTTGCCTGAACCGCCGGATACCGCTGTGCCTTATCGTTCGTTGAAATACTATAACGATGTCGACGATTACAACGGCTATCGCCGGGTTGCCTTCGCATCGAGCATGGGGCCGTTCTCGATCGTCGATACCGTTTATTACGCCTCTGAATCGAATCCGGATCAGAAATCGGCCACGCAAACATTCTACAAGAAGGTTGTGGTCACCGTGCGGCACCGGAACATGTATCCGCCCTCGGTCCCCTACAATCAATGGGCAGGCAAGTATTGTGTAACACTGTCCGACGTTGCCGTCTACCGGCGGTACTTCTAGCCCTGGGACCGGAACGAGCGTTGAGCGAATTTTCGGCGGTTACTTTCAGCAATATATGGGAATGAGCTTATGGCGGTGATGATGGACATAGTCGGTTCGCTGGTCATGCTGGGGATGGTCATCCTGATGATCATGGGCATCAACATCAACATGAGCCAGGAGACGTACAAGGGGCTGACGGAGTTCAATCTCCATGCGCAGTCGATCCAGCTCTCGCGGATCTTCGAGTTCGACCTGTACAAGATGGGATATGCGGTCTCCAAACCGGGGGTAATCGCAATTGCGGACACTTCGAGAATCAAGTTTTATTCAAACCTTTTCAATATTCCCGGCCGCCGGGACAGTGTCGAGTATAATCTGGGCACCGTGGTCCCGTCCTCGACAAATCCGAGGGATCGGGCGCTCTACCGGTTCGAGAACACGTCCCAGGTGTTCATCAATTTCAGCGTGACGCGTTTTAGGTTGTCGTACTACAATGGGAATGATTCGCTGCTGGGCGCTCCGGTGACGGGCTCCCTCCGGGACAGCATCAAGTCCGTTCGCGTGTACCTGACGCTTGAGAGCCCCGAGCCGTTCGACACTTCGCGCACCGGGGGGCCGAGCTACATTTCAACGTTTTATCAAAAACTGATTTACCCGAGAAATCTTTAATCGAGGAGGTGGTACATGGGAAGACTTGCTCTCGTCATGGTTCTGGGCCTGTCATTGACTGTCGGCATCGTGGGGTATAATCTGAATCGATCCAAGACAGGATTGATTGAGAACGTGAGCGGATTTGACAAATATACGAACGCCCGAAATATCGCGCATACGGGCGTCAATATGATCCTCCGGCGCCTGGACCGGAATGACACCTCGATGATAGGTCCGCTCACCCGATCCCAGACTGCGTGGCTGTACACGAATGTGATGTCCGGTTTGTGCACCGTCTCGGTGAAGCTCTCGAGTCCCCCGGCGCTCGATACGATCGAGATCGTGAGCAAGTCGAAGTACATCGATTCGGCCTACACGATGAAGCTGCGGCTCTTTCGTGCGCCCGTTCCGTTTCCGGGCGTCAATGCCGCAGTCAACCTGTCCTCGTCACCGATCAGTTTCAACATGAACGGCAATCCAAGCATCGACGGGAAGAACTGGGATATGAACGGGTCCCTGAATCCAGACAGAACGTCGGATACGAACGGCGTGGCCGTCGTCAGTGCGGCGGAGAGCCTTACGGTCGCGCCGTACAGCTCAAAGATCCTGGGCGACCCCAAGAAAATTACAACCCAAACGCCGCCTGATCCGGGGCCTTACATTCCCCAATATATCGCAGCCGCCGACATAACATTTCCCGATGGCAGCAGCAATAATGGAGTCTATGGGTCGGCCGCGGCACCCTTGATAGGATACGTTGATGGAAATGCTAAATTCGCCGGAAATGGGTCATTTTATGGAATCCTCGTCGTCCATGGAAGCATAGAATTCAATGGTACATTTGATATGTATGGACTGGTGATCGCCTACGGCGATGAGAGCACGATTTCATTCTCGACCTCAGCGGGTACCCCTGCCATCTGGGGAGCGGTTATCGAGACCGGGCCTCCCGGTACCAACTTCACGATGAAAGGAACGGCCGATGTGCGCTTCAGCAAGCAGGCGCTCCATATGGCCCAATTCATCAATAAACTGCAGGTTTACCGTGTTTTGAGGTGGTATGAGTAGATGTGGCATCCAAAGCCTCGAAGGCGGTCCAGGAACCGGATCCATCACCCTGAGTGGCCTAAACTGAGCGTTTGGGCCACTTTTTCGCAAATTTCGTGACTGCTAGCACCCGGTTTACCCATTTTACCCGTTATCTATTGACAAGCGGGTAATTAATACCTATATTCGACCTCGCCTTTATCAAAAGCGCAGTCAGATAGAGGTAAAGAACGACTTTAAACTCTGTTATAAACGGGAAAATCGCGAATGGATGAAGCTTTATCGATACTGAAAGAGGTTGTCCGAAGCATACCCGAGACCTCCTATGGAGTGGAGCGGCAGATGCTCATCGGTGACCTGGTCTCCCGCTTGTCCCAGGAAGAGCGAGTCCTCGTGAAGCGGATGTTCGATAGCTTCCTCATGCGGATGTTCGAGATAACCGCATCGGACATCGACATCGGCGGGACCGGAGCGCGCGGCTACATCTGGTACCGCATCCACGGGGCGAAGAAACCCGATATCACCCTCCCGACCTTTACGTACGACGAGATGAATGTGCTTATCCAGACAATCATGCTCGAGCGGCAGAGGCAGTATCTTTTTGAAAACAGAAATCTCGATTTCTCCTACACGGTGTTCCACGCCGATCAGATGTACCGGTTCCGGGCCGACGCCTACTTCGATCTTGATCAACTCGCGCTCAACATGAGGGCGATCAACGCCGCAGTCAGACCGTATAAGAATCTCGAGCTCCACCCGAACGTCACCAAGATCGTCAGTCTCGTCCACACGAAAGAAGGGCTGATCCTGGTCACCGGCATCACCGGCTCGGGCAAGAGCTCGACGCTCGACAGCATTCTCGATCTGAACAACCATACGACCGATGCGCACTGTGTCATCATCGCCTCTCCAATCGAGTTCGTGCACAAACCGGACCGCTGCATCGTCCGGCACAGGGAAGTGGGCCGCGACGTCCTTTCATTTAAAGAAGGAGCCGTGCAGTCGCTGCGGCAGGATCCGGACATTATCATCATCGGCGAGCTTAGGGACCCGGATACTATTCTGACAGCGCTTGAGATAACCGACAGCGGCCACAAGGTCTTTTCCACGCTTCACACATCCTCCGCGGTCGAGAGCATCGACCGTATCATCGGCGAGATTCCCCCGTCGGAGCAGGAGCGGGTCCGCAACCGGCTGGCGGACGTCATCCAGTGCGTCATCTCGCAGAAACTGATTCCGAGCCTCGACAAACGCCGCGTCCTCGCGAAGGAAGTCATGATCGCGACGCCTTCGGTGAAAGCCGCGATCAAGAACAACAACACGGGCGAAATCTACCAGATGATGTCGGAGTCGGGCGAGCTGGGCATGACGACCATGGAGCAGGATTTGAAAAGGTTGTATCTCTCAAAGAAAATATCGCTCGAGACGGCGATGAATTTTGCGAATAACAAACGGAGGCTGCAGCAACTGTTGAATCTCGTTCCTCAGGGCGACTGATGTACGAATTTTTAAAAGGATAAACGGGACTATGGCGACATTGAGAGGAAACAGAAACAGTGCGATCGGTCTGTTTGTCGACGGCCTGGAGCTCAGGCTTGCAAAGCTTTCGCTGAAGCGCGGCAACGTCGTTCTCGAAGAACTGCAGACCGCCCAGCTTGCGACGAAGCTCGAGGACCGGCATGCCGCCGGCGCCGAGCTCGAGGCTCTCGGGGAATCGATCGACACGTTTGCGCTTCCCACCACCACCGAGACGGTGCAGGGCGGCGCGGGCGACAATAACAGCGTCCTCCTCGCTTTGCTTTCGAAATACCCCACGGCGAGCTACGTGCTCTCGTATGCGATCACCGAACCGAGCATCTACTACCACATGCTCGAGGGTGACTTCGGGCTGAAAGGGAAAAAGCTGAAAGAGCGGATCCTCGGGGAATTAAGGAGCGTCCGGGCCGTCCAGCCCGCTCTCGACGCGATCGACTATTTCCACACCGCCGACAAGAACCTCGTTGCCGTGGTGCGCGAAGACGGCATCACCCTGCTGCATTCGGTCGAGCAGATCAAGCCGTTCCTCGGAAACAGGCTCCCGAAAATGGCGCTTATCGAGATCGCCGACGTCGCGCTCATGAACCTTGCACGCGCTAATTATGGGTTCGCGCCCGACGAGATCACGACGATCATCTACGTCGGGGTCGAGTTCACGCGCCTCATTTTCATGCGCGGCTCGGAATTTTTCCATTTCGCGCCGGTCCTCGGCGAGGGACACGATTCGCCCAACATCCAAAACACGATTTACAGCCGCCTTTTGCTCGAGCAGGATAACATGGGGCTGCCTCGCATCGACAAGATTCTTCTCGCAGGCGAATGCCGCCGCATCGCGCTGGATGAGTTTCTCAGGGGGCAATTGACGGAGGTCGACGTCCAGTACCTCCGCGCTCCGTACCTCGATACGACGACGCTCCCCCCGGAACAGCAGGAGCAGATCCCGGAGTACGCCATTGCCATCGCCGCTGCCTGGAAGGCGCTGGATGACGATCACCCCGCGTTTTATCCCATTAATCTCCTACCCGAATCGGTCCGGGAGGGGCAACGGACGTTTAAGCTGGCCTGGCACGGGCAGATTCTGCTCGCGCTCGTTTTCATCTGCACATTCTATTTTACGTCGCAGTACGGCAAGATTCAAAAGGAAGTTTCCGCGAAGCGCCAGACGCTCAGTCAGCTCCAGGACAAAGTTGCGGAAAACAACAAGCTGAAAGCGGCAATCACGGGCCTTGGCGAACAGATCGACCGCTACAACACCGCCCTTGCCGTGTACGATTCCCTCGTGCCCGGCGCGGACCGATGGAACAAGACGATTGCCCAGCTTACCAAGGGCGTCGAGGATCTTGGAGCGGTGTGGGTGACCGAGGTGAAGTCGCTCGGCGCCGGCGCCATGGCCATCCAGGGCTACACCCTGTACCGCGCCCGGATACAGCGGATCGCCGCCATGTTCGACAATTCAACACTGGCGAAAGTGGAGGTGAAGGAGATCAGGGAGAAATCGCCTTCGGTTTACAGTTTTACCATCTCGGTGCCACCACAGGTGGAGAAGGCTCCATCCGGCGCCGGAGGCACTCAATGACCTTGAACTACCTATTCGGGGGTTTGCTGTGACCTATACCATTCGAAATACGATCGTCCTGGGGGGGTTCTTCCTCATCATCGTGCTGGTGGGGTCATTCCTGACAATTTATCAAATGCCGAAAGCATTGACCCAGATCGAAGCAGAGATCAAGAAAATTGAGGTCGATTTGCAGAATACACCGGACCTTGCGAACCAGTACAACCAGACGGCGGCCCAGCTTGAGGATATGAAGAAGCGCTGGGAGACACGCAACAAGGACGTTCCCGCCAAGGACGTCACCGGCGAAACGTACGGCTATTTGAACCGCACGATCGACGTCAGCGGCGAGGTGAAGATGGACCTGATCTACGTCGGTCCGAGGGATTTCGGAAACTACGGGTATAACGTCTACTCGCTCAAAGGCGAGGCGCCCTTCCTCAATCTTTACAAGTTCATCTGGTATGCGGAAAACGGGCGCCGGCTGTTCAAAATTGCCAACCTCAGCCTGAGGGGATATGAGTCGAAGGACAAGGTTACGGGCGAGATGAAGATCCTGGTCCTCTACGAATTGGAGCTTGAGGCATTTTATTCTTCGATTCCGGAGCTGAACAACGCTCCGGCGCAGCTCTCCCTATCGCCGGCGACGCTGACGTCGAATCCGTTCTACCCGCTGATCTTCCATGAGATTCCGCCGCCGATGGCCAATGAAATCGAAATCGAGCGATCGGATCTCAAGGCCGTGATCCCGGGTAAGGCGTTCATCATCGATCAGAACCAGAAAGCGCGCACTCTGGAAGAGGGCGACAAAGTCTATCTCGGGTATGTCACAAGGATTCTACCGAACCAAGGAAAGATCGAGTGCCTGCTGAACAAGGGCGGAGTCGCAGAGCGCTTTGAGTTGAGCATGCGTGTCGGTCAACAAGTCAAATAGAACAATTCAGGAGTATTCATGAAAAAGGCATCCGTATCTCTTTCGCTGTTCTTGTCGCTGTTCTTCGTGCAGGCAGCGCTCTCGCAAACCGGTCGCGAGTCACGTCTCCGGACCAAAGGGTACGTCAACCCTCAGGAGATTGTGTCCCTCGACTCGACGATGCGCATGGACCAGGCGCTCCTCGTCCTCGGCGAGCTCAGCAAGCAGTATGCCGGGAAGGTCATCATCGACCTCGAGAAGCACAAGAACCCGATCGGGGTTTACATCGTCAACCAGCACTGGCGCGACGCGCTTGATATGATCTGCCGGCGCAACGGCCTGACCTTCGTGGAAGAGGCGGACTTCATCCGCATCATGAGCGCGGGCCCGATGACGGTCGCGGAGAGCCAGCAGCGCGGCGGCATGCCGGACCGCGAACCGCCTCCGACGCTGGCAACCAAGGATGTCCGGATCTCGGCGGTCTTTTTCAACACAAATGTCTCGAAACTTCAGGACTACGGCATAAGCTGGAACTTCTTCCGGAACAAGGGCGGAAAAGAACCGACCCTGACGGGCTATGAAGCGGCGGGAATCAACAAGGGCGACACCACCTCCTCGGTCCCACCCGCCAAGTCAACGGGTGCAACCGGCGGTGCGGCGTCAACGGGCGCCTCGCTCGATAAGTTCATCGGGATTATCCAATCCCCCCCCGCTTTTACGTTCGCCAACATCGACGCTCTGGTAAAATTCTTCGGGTCGAACGCCCTGGGGGAAGTTATCACCAGCCCTGAGATCGTTGTGAGGGACGGAAAGAAAGGCAGGATCCAGGTCGGGAAAGACATCTTTATTAGCACCAGAGACATCGCCGGCAATACGGTCAATCAGCAGATTTCAACGGGAACGATCATCGATGTCACCCCGTCGGTCTATACGCAGTCGGATACGGACTTCATCTATCTCGATCTGACGATCGAAGAGAGCACCGTTGCCCCCGGACCGGAAATCAACAAGTCGACGGTGAACACCAAGACCATCCTGTACGATGGCGAGGAGCGGGCCATCGGCGGCTTGTATGCGACGGTGGACCAGGAAACGAGGGAGGGGATTCCCTTCCTGAAGGACCTTCCCTGGTGGTTTTTGGGATTGCGGTATGTGTTCGGATCCGAAAGCAAGGTCAGGACCAAGCAAGAGCTGATCATTCTTTTGAAGGCGGAGCTGCTGCAGCCGCTACGGCGCCGGATCTCGAACCGAAAGACCGAATCGGATATCATCAACGAGAAGCGAAGAGAAAGCTCGCGAGATTTCGACAAGAAATAACTTGATCACGATCAGCCAAAGACAATGTTTTCTACATACCAAGGACCTTTACCTATGACCTCAAGACTGATACTTGTGCTCGCGTCTCTGTGCCTGCTCCTCGGCTTGTGGAATTGCCAGGACGTAGCGCCGACGAGCCCCCTGGCGCCGGGCTCTCCCACGACCGCCAGGATAACGGGAACCGTTCACGACGTCAACACAGGGGTTTTCCTTCAAAATGCGAAAGTCTACCTGGCCGTTTCGAACAGGACGGATTCGGTGACGACGGGACCCGACGGCGTCTTCCGCTTTGAAGTCGATTTGTCGGGCGGCACGACCGTGAACGCCCTCCTGACGGTCCGCAAGAAAGGTTTCTACGCCAAGTCGACCGCATTCGTGGTCTCGGCGGATTCGTCGCTCGATCTCGGACTGCTGGTCGATCTTTCGACCTCGGCTCTGATCGGCGGAGTGCTCCGCGACAGCGCGACGCTCTATCCGTTGCGCAACGCGACCATCCTCCTGACGCTTCCCGGTGTCGTCGATTCGGTGACGACGCCCGTCGACGGCTCGTTCCAGATGACTGCCGACCTGGTCGACCGCGACTCGCTTCCCGTCGTCGTGACCGCCTTCAAGGCCGGATACAAGACGAGGCAGCTCACAATCGTGGTCCATAAAGGCCAGTCGACGAATCTCGGAAGCGTGCTGATGAAGGTCGATGTCGCATCCACCGTCGCGCAGATTCTGGGACAGGTCCTCGACGACCAGTCGAATTTCCCGATCAGCCACGCCACGGTCACGGTCTTCTCGAGCCTGGTGACAGACAGCGTATACACGTCGCCGGCGGGCCAGTTTTCGTTCTCAATAAACCTGCAGGGTCTCCAGTCAATTTCGGGATTCCTCTCGATCGCCAAAGCCGGCTACCACCCGGCCTCGTTCGCGTTCACAGCATCAGCGGGATCGGCGATTTCCGGCACCTTTTTGCTCCTCCGCGATACGACGACCGGCATCCGGGATTCAAACGCGACCGGCAGCGCGCACTCCATCTCCTTCGTCGGCATGTCGTCGAACCAGATTTCGGTGTACGGAGTCGGCGGCACCGAGTCGACCATCCTCACCTGGGAGGTCAGGGATTCT
>DASQAZ010000088.1:0-4793 GCA_035635475.1 Bacteroidota bacterium
ACCGTCGCATCCGGGTGGAACATCGTTTCCGTGCCGGTGGTCCCGGGCAACCCGCTCAAGACGGTTATTTTTCCTACCGCAGCATCTCCTGCATTCGGGTATCAGGGCAGCTATTTCATCAGCGATACGCTCAAAAACGGCCGGGCGTACTGGCTGAAGTTCGGATCGAACCAAACCCTCCATCTCTCGGGTGACTCGCTTGCGATTCAGACGATCCCTGTGAATCCCGAGTGGAATTTCATCGGATCGATTTCCAGCTCCGTTGCAGTGTCGGCAATTGCGGCTTCACCGCCGGGAATCATCACATCGAGATACTTTGATTACTCCGCCGGGTATCGTGCGATCGATACTGTCGATCCGGGAGATGGCTGCTGGGTCAAGGCTTCGAATTACGGCCAACTCGTCTTGTCACAAACGGGAGCCAATCAGGCGCCGGTGCTCGCACGAGACCTTGCGAAGGGGGACAAGCTCGGTTCTCTCAGCGAACTCACGATCTCCGACGCCTCCGGTTCAAGTCAAACGCTTTACTTCGGACCCGACGCTTCCGGGATCGATGCGGCCAGATACGAGATGCCGCCCGCCCCACCCGGGGGCATCTTCGATGCCCGATTTGCGACCCAACGAATGGTCGAGCTCGCCGGCGGAAACAAATCGGCTGATGTGCCGATACTGGTCTCGGGCGCTAAAGAGCCATTGTCGATCGGTTGGCGAATCCGGGGGACACCGGCCACGCTCCTCGTGGAGGGAAAGGCAATCGCGCTGAACGGGGATGGTTCCCTAAGCGGAGTGGAATCAACAGATAAAGCCACACCTCGGATCAGATTGATAATGTCTCCGGCCCAAATTGCCGGGACGCCCAAGGAATACGGGCTGGACCAGAATTACCCGAACCCGTTTAATCCCACGACCGGGCTCCGGTACCAGGTCCCGCGGGAAAGCCATGTCGTCTTGAAGATTTACGATGTGCTTGGGCGGGAAGTTGCCACAATCGTCGACCGGAACAATTCTCCCGGAGTGTACACGGTGCAATGGGATGGGGGAAATCTCGGAGGCGGAGTCTATTTCGCCCAGTTCACTGCAGAAGAGTTCGTCCAGTCGAGAAAAATCCTGCTCATTAAATAAGACGGAAACAATATGAGAGTTTTCACGCAATGTACGTCGGTCGTCCTATCGTTTCTCGCCGCATTTCTCCTTGCACCCCGCGCCATCAATCCCGCTCGTCCCAGTCATCCCATCACCGGGACGAGTGGAATGAACGGGACGACCGGGTCAGCATCGGCGCGTGAAGCCGAACCCTCCGGCGCCCTCGAGGCATTGGAGTTCTGGACGCGGGCGCGCGCGTACCCGGATGCAGATATTGCGCCGGCGAAGTTCTATAAGGCGTACGCCGACTCAAGACGACTGCTAGGAAAGCGGGCGCCTTCCTCTCTCACTGCGGGATCTCTGTGGGAGCCGATCGGCCCGGTGAACCTGCAGGGCAGGACGATCAGCGTCGCTTTTAATCCATTGAACGGGAATACCGTGTATGTCGGCTCGGCGAGCGGGGGTTTGTGGCGCTCCTACACGGGCGGTCTGGCTGGCGACTGGCAGCGCGTCGTCACGGGTTACCCCGTGCTCGGTGTGGGAGCAATAGCAATCGACCCGGCCGATTCCAATACCATGTATATCGGGACCGGCGAGGTCTACCGCTCGCACGGTGCGCTTGGCGGTCTGGTCATCCGTACGACGCGGGGAAGTTATGGAATCGGCATCCTGAAAACCACGGACGGCGGATCGACGTGGACAAAAACTCTCGACTGGTCGTTCAATGAAGAACGCGGCGTTCAGGCGATCCGCATCAACCCCCATAACAGGCGGACGGTACTCGCCGCAACAACAGAGGGGATCTATAAGACGACCGATGGAGGGCAGACCTGGTACGCTACTCTCGGCGCACCGATGGCGGAAGACATTATCATCAACCCCACCGATACCACGCTCGTTCTTGCGACTTGCGGCAATTTTTCCAGCGTGGATGCCGGATTGTATATCTCGTTCGACACCGGGGAGTCGTGGTTTGCGGTCGGCGGTTTCCCGGCGTTTTCCGGTAAGGCCCTCCTCGAATCCTACGCCCACAATCCCAATACAGTGTATGCAAGTGTCGCCGACAGCACCACGGGAGTTAGCAGTCTTTGGAGGTCTACTGACTTCGGAGGGAGCTGGACGCAAATCAGCTCGATGGATGTCGCCGGACTTCAGGGCTGGTATTCGCATTTTGTCGCAGTCAAACCGGACGACTCGACACGAATCGTGCGGGCGGGCGTGGGAATTTACTACTCCACAAACGGAGGAGTTTCCCTGATCGGAAGCGCCGGATCGTATTCCGATCATCACAGTTACGCCCACCATCCTACCGATCCGAATACACTCTATATCGTCAATGACGACGGTGTGTATCGGTCGACCGATTTCGGCATCACGTTCAGCAACGTCGGATTCGGAATGCAAACCGGCCAATTTTACAATGGTTTCTCTAATTCCACGTCCGACTCACTCCTCGCGATCGTGCAGTCGCAGGATCACATCCCCGGTTACAAATACACGGGAAGTCTCCTCTGGAGCCGCTCCGCGCTGGACGAGTGTGGTTGGACCGCAATCAATCCAAAGAACGACCGGACAATGTTCGCCGTCAATCGAAATGGCGGGACCGTGGGAAAATCCACCGATCGCGGGAATTCCTTCGGGGGAGTATTCTCTTCCGGATCCGCCGGAAGCTGGAACACGCCTATAATCATGTCACCCTCCGATACAAATGTCATCTATTTGGGAAAAGATCTTGTCTATAAGAGCACGGGCGCGGGGACAGGATGGTTCCAGACAAGCTCATCCGGGTTCCTCGATGGCAACCTGTCTCTTTCAATGGCAATCTCATTCACGAGCCCCGATACGCTCTACGTGGGAAAAGCGCCTCTCGGAGCACGGTCCCATGTGTTCCGGACAACGAACGGCGGCGTCGCCTGGACGGATGTCACCGGTACTCTACCCGACCGCTACCCGATGGATCTGGCGGTAGACCCTTCAAACTCGCGGATCGTCTATGCCGCTTTTGCCGGCTCGAACGTCGGGCATGTCTTCAAGTCGACCAATGCCGGGGGCAGCTGGTCCGACATAACAGGCACCCTTCCCGATATTCCGACTACGGCCGTCCTCGTTGACCCCACAGACGGTAACATCGTCTACGCCGGCAACGACATCGGCGTCTATGTCTCGACGAATGCCGGCGGTAGCTGGGATAATATCTCAGAAGGGCTTCCCGATGCGGTCCTGATTTCCAGCTTATCATTTTCACCCTCGAATAGAATGCTCCGGGCGGCGACTCATGGCAACGGCGTTTACCAGCGGCGGATGCCCATCGCCGTTCACGCAATCACTGTGATGTCCCCCAACGGAGGAGAACTCTGGGACGCGACGACGATCCACCCGATCACCTGGACTGAGACGCCGCAAACACCGGTCCGGATTCAGTACTCGACCGATAACGGAGCAAGCTGGCTGCCGGTCGCAGACAGCGTGTACTCTCTCACCGGATCTTACTCCTGGCATGTGCCGTATACACCGTCGAGTCAAGCGCGAGTCCGCGTGACAGCTCTTGCCGACACGTCGTTCCATGACCGGAGCGATGGCGTTTTCTCCATCACATTTCATGGATCGGTCGTCAGTCTAGGAACCGGATGGAATCTGATCTCGCTTCCTGTGAAAGTCGCGGATCCGCGAAAGTCGACTCTCTTTCCCACCGCCTCATCCCCTGCCTTCGACTATCTGGGCTCCTATCATGTCCGGGACACGCTCAAGAATGGGCCTGGTTACTGGCTCCGGTCTTCGTCCAGCCAGTCGGTTCCAATTCTGGGCGATTCCATTGTCGCCGAGACGCTTGCCGTGGCCGCCGACTGGAATCTCATCGGCTCGATTTCGAGCTCGGTTCCGGTGTCGGCGATTACCTCATCTCCTCCGGGCATCATCGTCTCCAGGTACTTCGGCTACGCCGCCGGTTACTACACGCTCACTTCGGTCGATCCAGGGCAGGGATGCTGGGTCAAGACATCCGCTGGCGGCCAACTCATTGTGGCTCATGCGGCGGCCGGTCAATCGCCCGTCGCGGCACGTCGCCTCGCGGAGGTGAATGACCTCTCTTCTCTGAGTGAACTTACCTTCTCCGACGCCTCCGGTTCGAAGCAGTCACTTTACTTCGGAATTAATGATCCCGGGACCGATGCCGCCGGGATCGATGCCGCCCGTTACGAGATGCCCCCTATTCCACCCGTGGGAGTCTTCGATGCCCGCTTTGCGACTCAACGGATGGTCGAGCTTTTCGACGGAAAGAAATCGGCCGAAGTTCCGATCCTGGTCTCAGGTGGCAATGGCGCCTTGTCGATCGGTTGGCACATCCGGCAGACCTCTGCCACGCTCGTCGTGGACGGAAAGGCGATCTCCTTGAGCGGGGACGGTTCAGACCAACTGGCCGGAGATCATTCGGCAGAGAATGCCATGCCGCGGATCAGGTTGACACTCTCGCCCGCTCAAGTTGCCGAAACGCCGAAGGAATTCAGTCTCGAGCAGAATTATCCGAATCCGTTTAATCCGATGACGGAGGTTCGTTACGAGGTTCCTGTCCAGAGTCGCGTGCTACTGACCGTGTACGACCTCCTCGGGCGCGAAGTCGCGACGCTCGTGGATGAAGTCATTCCCGCCGGTCGCCACAGCGCCCGGTGGGATGCGAGCGGCGCTCCGAGCGGGATTTACTTTTACCGATTGAC
>DASQAZ010000089.1:0-13322 GCA_035635475.1 Bacteroidota bacterium
CGCCTGCGTAGGTGAAGACAATCCTGTTGTCGTGAACCGCCGGGAAGCGGAGAAGTCTCGACTCCTGTTGACCGGAAAGAGTTCCAAACGAAAGGAGTGCCGAGAGAGAGAGGATCGTATATTGACGCATTGAATTGCTCCTGTGTTGGATGGAGAAGGTAATGTTTCTGCCGGCCTTTTCCAAAGGCGGGCGGTCGCCCACGGTTGACAAAGTGGCTGAAAATTCATATCATTTGAGGTGTTTTAGCTAATCACCCCCTCATGGCTGACGAGAAACCCGAAAAAGAAGACGCCTCCCAGGCCGGTCAACGCCCGATGCAGCTTCCCGAGCTGACCGAGCTTGACATGCTCAGCGCAAAAATAGCCGAGCTGGAAAACAACCTCGCACAGTGCAAAGATCAACTGCTGCGCAAAGCGGCTGAGTTCGAGAATTTCAAGAAACGGGTGGAAAACGACTTCGCCTCGATCGTGAAGTTTTCGAATGAAGATTTGATACTGAAGCTGCTCCCCGTTCTGGACGATTTCGAACGTTCACTCAAGGCGGTTGGAGGCGCGGAGCCCGCCGCCGGCGCGCGGGCAGTTGCGATCGAGCCGGCGCAGGAAAGCTCTTTCCGCCGGGGAGTCGAACTTATTTATAATAAATTCCGGAAAATCCTCGAGGCCCAGGGAGTTCGGACGATGGAGGTCGTGGGCAAACCGTTCGATCCGCATCTGCATGACGCGCTGCTGCAGGTTCCAAGGGCCGATGTTCCCCCCCATACGGTCGTTGAGGAAGTGGACAAGGGATACCTGCTGAACGACAAGGTGCTGCGGCATGCGAAGGTTATCGTGGCAGCAGACGCGCCGGATGGGCATCCATCTGCTGCGCGCGGCGGGAAATCCGACGGGGGCGGCGCGAAGTAGCGATGGCAAAACGCGATTACTATGAGATCCTGGGCGTGCCGCGGACCGCGAACCCGGACGAGATCAAGAAGGCGTACCGAAAAGCCGCGATGAAATACCATCCCGACCGAAATCCCAACAACAAAGAGGCCGAGGAGAAATTCAAGGAGGCGGCGGAAGCGTACGAGGTGCTTGGCGATCAGACGAAGCGGCAGAGGTACGATCAGTACGGTCATGAAGGGCTTCGTGCCGGCACCGATTTTCGCGGTTTCTCCAACGTCAACGACATCTTTTCGAGCTTCAACGACATTTTCGGCTCGTCGTTCGGCGGCAGCATATTCGAAGACGTGTTCACGGGCGGGCGCAGCCGCACGCGGGGGAAGCCGCAGACCGGAGCGCCGGGTTCCGATCTGAAGATCCGGCTCCGATTGACTCTCGAGGAAATCGCAACCGGTGTCGAGAAGAAACTCAAGGTCAAGCGATGGAAAACGTGCGAGACGTGCGGCGGAAGCGGCGCTAAACCGGGATCGTCGAAGGTCACGTGCAAGGTCTGCAACGGCACCGGCGAAGTCAGGCACGTCTCAAAATCCGTCTTCGGCCAGTTTGTCAACGTCTCCACGTGCCCGAATTGCAACGGCGAGGGGCGCGTCGTCAAAGAACCGTGCGAAACCTGCGGAGGCGAGGGGCGGGTACAGGGCGAGACGACGATCAAGGTCAACGTTCCGGCGGGAGTGGCGGAAGGAAATTACATTCCGCTCAGAGGGCAGGGAAACGCCGGCTTGCGGGGAGGTCCCCCGGGAGACCTTCTCGTCATCATCGAAGAGGAACCCCACGCGCTTTTCACGCGGAACGGGCAGGATATCCTTCTGGACCTGCTGATCAGTTTCCCCGAGGCGGCGCTGGGAACCGAGGTTGAAATCCCCACGCTCACCGGGCGCGCGCGCCTCAAAATAGACGCCGGG
This sequence comes from Bacteroidota bacterium, assembly GCA_035635475.1. Taxonomy (GTDB): domain Bacteria; phylum Bacteroidota; class Ignavibacteria; order UBA10030; family SZUA-254; genus VBOC01. The sequence continues at coordinate 1,845 of DASQAZ010000089.1, forward strand.
ACACAATCGGGAAAAATCCTTCGCATGAGGGATAAGGGGATTCCCGAACTCAACAGCGGCCGCCGCGGAGACCAGCTTGTCCGGGTGAACGTCTGGGTCCCCACACGTCTGTCGGCGCGGGACAAGGAGCTGTTGAAGGAGCTCGAGAAGAGCGAGAACATCAAACCGAAAGAGGGCGACCGGTCGGCCCATTCGGATAGAAGCTTTTTCGAAAAGATGAAGAATATGTTCACGTAACCAGCTCGCCGTGGCCCGCGGCGCACTCTGAGGGGAGGAATTGTGCGCTTCTTGAACGATTTTAACAAAGCCCTGGGGTTTACGCCTCAGGAGAGCCGAATTGTTTTGTTCCTAGTGGTGACATTTCTCGCCGGCATCGGGATCAGGATCGTAAAGCCGGCGGGCAACGGAGAATCGAAATTTGATTACGCCGCATCAGACTCTGAATTTGAAGCCCGATCGCAGCTCCTCGCCGCGATGGACACCGCCGGCTCGGACAGTCCCGGCTTTCAGGAGTCCGCGCTGCGGGACCTGGACAGCTCGGGGAGAGGGCGCCATCCCATTTCGGCAAAACGCTTATCACCCCGAAGCATCAATATCAATACTGCATCCAGAGAAGAATTGACGCGCTTGCCCGGAATCGGTGCTGCGATGGCTGAACGGATTCTGGCCTACCGCGAGGAGAACGGATCGTTTTCCAGCATCGACGAGCTGATCAACGTGAAGGGCATCGGCAGGAAGAAGCTCGATCGCATCAAACAATACTGCACGCTGGGCCGCTGATGTTCGGGACGTTCGTCGCAGGCGTCAGCTTCGCGGATGAGACCGCCCACCTTGCCGTCCTTCAGGTGAAAAAAAGATTCGTCAGGCTCCGTCATCTCGGGGAGTACAAGAAGGCCAAGCCCGACGATCTCTGGTTCCTGGACGGCCTGCTCCTTCCGGAAGGGCGGGTCGTCCGGAAGGTCTCCAGGGCCGCCGTCGCGATCGACCAGCGCTCAGCATTCGTGCATTCTTTCCCCTCCGACAGCTCGCTCAATACCGCCGACGAGCAGGACCAGATCTCGTGGGAATTATCGAATTTCATACCAAATTTCAAGCCCGACGACTACACGCGCGAGAAACACCTCCTCCAGACGCGCGCGCACCGGCAGGTATCTGAATTGCTGGTGGTTGCGTACAAGAGGTCCATGGTCGACAGCGCGAGAGCAGCACTATTGAAAAAGAAAATCGATCTCGCGGCCGTCGTCCTGAATAATTTCGGGGCCCAGACTGCCCTGCTCCAGAACAGTCCGGAGACTAAATCCAAGATGGTCGCCCTGATTCACGTCGGGCTAAACCGAATCGATGTCGCTGTCCTCAATCGCGGCCGGCTCATGGCGTATCGCTGCGCCCCGGTCGCCTCGGAGGAAGAAATCCTGGAGAGCATCCAGAGCCTCGTGAAGCCCTTCCCGGTGTCGGATCTCTTTTTTCACGGAGCCCCGGTCACCGGTGCGCTCGTGGAGAGGGTGAGGCGCCAGCTTCCGTGGAAGGTTTCAACGGTTAACCCCTTCAAGAATCTGAGGGTGGCGTCCTCCGTCAAGGATTTTCAGTCCTTTGCGGGGAAGGAACATCGCTTCGCCGCCGCCATCGGAAGCGCGCTGCGCGACCGATGAGAATCATCACGGGCAAGTTTAAAGGCCGGCGGCTGACCTCCGTCCCGGACGACGGCATCAGGCCGGCGACCGACCGGGCGAAGGGGACTATCTTCAATGCATTGCAGAACAGGCTCTCGCTCGTGAATGCGCGGGTTCTGGACCTGTTTGCCGGAAGCGGAAGCCTCGGGCTCGAGGCGCTCAGCCGGGGGGCAGCGGCCGTCACGTTCGTCGACGAGCGCCGCGACGCCCTGGACGTGATCAGAGCGAATGCCCGGAATCTCAACTGCCTCGATTTGTGCACGATGGTTCGCTCGGACGCGCTTTCCTTTATCGAGAGGGAGGGGGGAAGTTTCGACCTGGTTTTTGCCGATCCCCCCTACGCCTACGAGGAGACGTCGCGTCTGCCCGCGATAGTTTTCGGGAATAAGTTGATCGACGAATCGGGATTTCTTATCATTGAATATGCAAGAGGAGTCTCCTTCGAACCTTCCCCGCTCTTCCGGCTGGTGCTTCGGAAGGAGCTCGGCAGGACTCAGCTCGGTTTTTTTGTCCCGTCTTCTTCGAAGCGGGACGAGGCGGGAATGATAATCCCATGAGAATCGCCATCTATCCGGGGACGTTTGACCCCATCACGAACGGCCATGTCGACATCATCGACCGGTCGAGAGAGATATTTGACAGGGTAATTGTCGCTGTTGCAGGCAGCTCGAGCAAACGGACGCTGTTCAGCTCGGCCGAGCGTATCGCCATGATCCGGGAGATCGTGAAAAAACACAAGAATGTTACCGTGGACCGCTTTGACGGCCTTCTTGTGCGGTACGCACGGTCGAAGAAGGCGAGCGCAATTGTCCGCGGGCTGCGCGCGGTCTCGGACTTTGAGTATGAGTTTCAGATGGCGCTGACGAACCGAAAACTTGACGGCGAAATCACGACCGTTTTCCTGATGCCCCACGAGAAATACACCTACCTGAACTCGAGCATCGTCCGGGAACTCGCGCTGCTCGACGGAGATGTCAGTGAGTTCGTCCCCCCGAATGTCAGGAAGCGCCTCACCGAAAAGATGAAGTCGACTCGGATGTAAAACTGTGAAATCACTCTCGTTGAAAGTCCGGCAGCTCGAGGAATCAGCGACGCTCGCGTTTACCCAGCTCGCGCGAAAGATGAGGGAATCGGGGGTAGATGTCGCCAACCTCACCGCCGGGGAGCCGGATTTTCCAACTCCCCCGCACGTGAAGATGGCGGCAGTGAGGGCCATTGAGGAAAATTTTACTCATTATACCGCCAACCAGGGAATCCCGGAGCTCATCTCGTCTATTATAGAGAAGTTTGAACGGGACAACGGTCTGCGATTCGAGCGATCGCAGATCCTGGTCTCCTGCGGCGCAAAACACTCGATTTATAATGCCCTCCAGGCAATCTGCAACCCGGGCGATGAGGTGGTCATCCCGGCGCCCTATTGGGTGACCTACCCGGAGATCGTCAAACTCGTGGACGCCAAACCGGTCATTGTCCAGACGACTGCCGCCGAACATTTCAAGATATCCGCCGCGCAACTGCGAAAGGCGATCAACGCTAAGACGAAGGCGTTCATTTTCAATTCGCCGGGCAATCCGACCGGCAGCGTCTACTCCCAGGGGGAGATCGAGGAGCTTGCCGATGTGGTGAGGGATTCGGGCGTCTTCGTCATCTCCGACGAGATCTATGAAAAGGTCGTCTATGACGGCGCCCGCCATTTCAGCATGGGGAGCATCAAGCAGATCAAAGATCAGGTGATCACGGTAAACGGCGTATCGAAGGCGTTCGCCATGACGGGGTGGAGGATCGGGTATCTTGGCGCAGCAATCCCGGTGGCGGAGGCGGCCGCGAAAGTACAGAGCCAGGTGACTTCCAACGCCACTTCCGTCTCGCAGCGAGCTGCAGCCACGGCGCTTTCGGCCCCCTCGGAAGATGTTCAGAAGATGGTTGAAGAGTTCTGCCGGCGGAGAGACTTTGCCTTGAATGAAATCTCGAAGATTCCGGGCATCGAAATGCAGGAGCCGAAAGGGGCGTTTTATCTTTTTCCATCGTTGAAGTCATTCATCGGGAAGAGGATGAACGGCACCCTGATCAAGGACGACATGGAACTGGCACACTTCCTCCTGAAGGAGGAGCATGTCGCGGTCGTGCCCGGCTGCGGCTTCGGGGCGAAAAACCACGTGAGGATTTCCTACGCCTGTTCAATGAAGGAGCTGGAGAAGGGCCTCAGCCGGATTGCCGAGGGGTGCCGCAAATTAAGCGAGGCGTTCTAAACCAGTTCGTTGACTATCGACACCTTGATCGCTACCGTTATAAACGGTAAGTCCAGCAAACTGTAGAATAGTTCCGGAATTGAGCAGTGCCGACGTACAGCTATCGATGTAAGAATTGCGGGCATGAGTTCGAAGAGCTTCAGGGGATTTCCGACCCGCGCCTTGTTCGTTGTCCGGTGTGCCACAAGGATACGCTCGTACGCGACATCGGGGGAGGGTCGGGCCCCGTATTTAAGGGGAGCGGATTTTACGGAACCGATTATAAGAAGAAGTCCTCAGGCGAGACCCCCGAAACAAAGCCGGCGAAGAAAGAGTCCAAAGAAAAACCCAAAACTGAGACGAAATCCCCCGATTCTCCTCCGAAGAAGCCCTCAGGCGATCCGCCGAAATCCTCCTGAGATCCCGCTGAATTGGTATTGGTCTTTTGAAATGTTAACTTCCACCCGAACTGCCGGTTAACCGCCGGGGATCAATACGAAAACCGGCCCCTCGGCCTTCCTTGATTCAAACAGCTCTGTTGAATGACGACCGCAATGGAAAACAATTATGGAAAGGAAACCAACATGATACGTTTGTCAACATCTTCGGCTCTTGCAGTTCTCCTGATAACCGTATGCACGGCGACAAGTGTCTTCGGTCAGGGAGACTACTGGGGGAAGGTCGACTCGTCATTGGAATGGGTACGGGCGTTTCTCGTTCGACCGACGGGGGAAGTCTTTGCAGGAGGAGAAAATACGAATATTTCCCTCATGGGCAATGCCGGAATCAAGTACTCAGCGGACAATGGCGCCACCTGGACAACGATTTCATCCACGCTTCATGCGCTCACGTTCGCGACCGATAACACCGGCAATATCTATGCCGGCACATTTGAAGGACTCTACCGGTCATCCGACAACGGATCGCACTGGGATCAAGTTGGCGCGCTCGTTGGCGGTGTAACTGCAGTTTATATCAATTCACTCGGCCGTGTTTTCGCCGCTACAGCCCCGGGGCCTGTCTTCGTTTCCGCAGATCACGGGCTAACGTGGACAAAGCAGATAACTCTGAGCAGGATACGTTTCGGGGCAATTTTCAGCTTTGTGCAGGCCGGAGGCGGCACCGTCTTCGCAGGCAGCGATTGGGGGGGCGCATTCGTTTCACGCAACGACGGGAAGACATGGCGCCCATTGAAGCCCGGCATCTTTAGGAAGGATTTTAGATGGTCGTTCGCTCTGAGCCCAAATGGCAGCATCGTGGGAGCCGGGAACACGCGAATCAGGGAAGCGCTGTCGGGAAAAGTCTATCGCTCTAACGACCTCGGATTCACCTGGAGCGCGATCGATGCCGGAAAAATCGCGCACGGCGTATCCTCAATCGTGATTGACGGTTCCGGAACGCTGTACGTCGGCAATGTTTCCGGCAATGGCGTGTACCGATCTGCGGACAATGGTCTAACCTGGAGCCAAATAAACACGGGTTTGTCCTGCCAGTTTGTTCACTCCCTCGCAATCACTTCGGACGGACATCTGCTTGCGGGAGCCGTGCCGGTTTTTGTAGCTCCCGGTGCGGGCATCGGCAGCATCTTTAGAAGCGCGAACACAGTTGTCGCTCCTCCGTTCAAGCCTTCTCAAAGCTACGTCGTCAAGGACATTCCTGAAGTATTCGCGTTGCACCAGAACTATCCCAACCCGTTCAACCCGGCGACGACCGTTGAGTTTGAGCTTGCAACCAGCGCGCTGGTTACGGTGAAGGTCTTTAACACGTTAGGGCAGGAAGTGGCAGAGTTGATACACGGCGAATTGATGGATGGAGGGACCCAGGAGCTGGAGTTTGATGCCTCCGCCCTTCCATCGGGTGCATACCACTATCGGCTCGTTGCACAAGACGTCGAGACAGGGCGCGTGCGATATACGAGTGTCAAGAAGATGATGTTGCTAAAATAATATCGGGTGGTGCCAGGCAGGTGGAGTGATTTTAATCAGAGATAGCCTGCCCGGACGCGCATACATAGAACGGGAGGATTCTAGAATGTCCGGGCAAAACTCATCGCTTGCAGCCCCCACTTCCCGCATTGCATCCATTGATTTGATTCGCGGTGCGGTCATGGTCCTGATGGCCATCGACCACGTGCGTGTCTTTTCCGGCCTTCCTGCCGGCGGTCCTAATCCCGGAATCTTCTTCACCCGTTGGATCACACACTTCTGCGCGCCTGCGTTTTTCTTCCTGGCCGGGACGAGCGCCTTCTTTTACGGCCGAAAGCACACCGACCTCTCGCGGTTTCTGCTCATTCGGGGGGCCTGGCTGGTGTTCCTCGAGCTCACGTTCCTCCGCGTATCATGGACCTTCAATTTCGATTTTGCACACTACGAGATGGCCGGAGTCATCTGGGCCCTCGGCTGGTGCATGATCCTGCTGGCGGGGCTGGTGAGACTCCCGTTCTCAGTGATCGGAGTCCTCGGTCTCGTCATCATCGCGGGCCACAACCTGTTGGATTCGTACATGAGCACGCTGGTCCAGTCGCTTGGCAACAGCGCTCTCGATGGGCTCTGGAGAATCATGTACGTGGGATTCTTCGCCGGGCCGGTGCAGTTCGGGGCGGACGGCCCGAACCTGATCGTGCTCTACTCGATCATCCCATGGATCGGGGTCATGGCGGCCGGCTTTGCATTCGGGAGGATATTGTCACTTGAACCTGCAAAGCGCAACAAGACCTGTCTCATGATCGGGCTCGGAGCGACCGGACTCTTCCTGATACTGCGCGGCTTCAACCTCTATGGAGACCCGCGCCCCTGGACCGCCCAACTTAGCGCGAACGGATCGCCGGGCATGCCGGCGCTGTTAGCATTCCTGAACACAACGAAGTATCCCGCTTCGCTCAACTTTCTATTGATGACGCTGGGTCCCACCATCGCGCTGATCCCCTTACTCGAAGGCGCGGCCGGGACGCTGGCCCGCTGGATCGCCGTCTTCGGCCGCGTTCCTTTTTTCTACTACATGCTTCACATCCCTCTGATTCACGCGCTGGCGCTTGTAGTCTCGATGGCCCGGCTGGGGGAAGTGAGCCCATGGCTCTTTACTAACCATCCAATGGGCAATCCTTCCGCGCCCGATGGGTACACGTGGAACCTCGGGTTGCTGTATGCAGTCTGGGCGGTAGCGATCATTATTCTCTATTTCGCATGCCGCTGGTTCGCCGATTTCAAGGCCAGAAGGACGGAGTGGTGGTTGAGGTATTTGTGAGGCTCAGAGCCCGGATTCGCGGGCCAAAAGCTGCGTCTCCGCAGCTTGACATTGAAATCTCTGTTTGCTACCATTGAGCTGGGGATTGTCATCCTGGGGAGGCGGGCAATAGCTGCCCGTACCCCCCGCCAGATGTGAACATGGTCCAGATGCCGGGTGAGCATAAGAAGATGATGCGAGAAAACCTCTCTCCGCTCCTGCTGGCCGTTTTCCTACCGCTGCTCCTCTCACAATGCGATGTCGCGCCACAAAAGAAGAATAACATTTCTCCCGTCGAACAAAAGATTATTCTAACTGTAGCAGAGCAATATCCCGGGCCGCTTACTGTCCAGGATCCTGTAATATCCCTTTCCATGCGGACGGAGAAGACTTACGGATGCATCAACTACCACATCGCTTATGATTTCTTTAAGGTGGGGAATGGATTGAATTTCAAAATTTTCGGCGTTGAGATCGGCGAAATATGCCTGCCCGCCCTTGGGCCTGCAACGGCCAACGAGTTCCTTCATGTGGATGATGGTGCATATTCAATGCGAATCACGCTGCGCGATCTTTACGACGACTATTCACTCACCGTGACGGATACAACTATTCTTCTGGTTCCGTTAGACACCTCGGTATCCCGGGTGAATGGGCGGCTTCACTGGCGTTATCCTCGAAAATCCTTTGCCTACCTTGCGGGGACGTATACGGGCGACGAAGCTCTGGCTCCTGCGTTTGACGATACCCTCCATAAGTATCTCTCGCTTCAAGAAATCAAAGTGCCTGCCTCTGGGATTTGGCCGTACCCGCCCACGAGCAGCGGCCATTATTATGATGCGCCCGCAAAATTCTACCGGTATTCGAATGAGGCCGACTTCGACTCGGCGGGGGCGTTGCTGAAGACGTTTTCGAAAAATATCCTTAAGTACAAGCAGGGCGCCGGATTTTATATCGTTAACTGGCGGAATAAGTCGTACTATTCATGGTTGCTGGAGTGACCCGATACCCAAAGGCTTAACTGAGAGAGAACCACCGGAAAGATAACTAACATAGGAGGGTTCCCCATGAAGCGAGGAATGTTTCTCATATTGGTTGCAGCGGTTCTCATTCCGGTCTCGGCGATCGCGCAGGAGGCCGGTACCTCGGAGTGGCAATTCATACCGAGTGTGGTGCTCGTTGGTCATATGCCGAGCGGGAGGATCGAGGTCGCCCCTTCGTATGCTCCTCCGATCGCGTGGTGGGGTTCTGACGGGACTAACCCGCAGTACAGTTATTCGGGAACTGGTCTTGATTTTCACGTGCGCGCGTTCAACAAAGCGACGAGTCCGCTTGTCTTCACAGTCGGGGCGGGGATAAACTGGTTCTCTCCGACCAGACAGGACTACCCGTATGTCCTGCCTGCCGAACGCAACACCAACGGAATCGGCGAAATTCTACTTCAACACCGGCAGGATTTTATGACGTTCCCTTTGTCGCTGGGGGTTGAAGTGGCGTTCCCGGAATCGAAGACTCACTCGCTGTTCGTTTTTGCGGGCGGCAGCGCGATGGTCACCTTCATCAACGGCGATTTGGACATCGGCCAGCAAACGAAGGCGGGCTACAGCGTCGGCGGCGGGTTTGTCGTACAATTCATGGAGTTTGGCCTCCGGTATTACTCGTTCTCGGATATCAGGACAATTGCCCCGCAGCTTGGCTTGAGATTGCCTGCGTTCGGGATTAACTGACGAAGGAGGAATCTATATGAGATTCGCACAAATCTTCTTCTGCATCTTGCTTCTTGCCGGATGCTCACACCAGTCACCGACCGAAATCGTTACACCATTTGAGCCCGGCGTTTGGGCGGGAACATTCAGGGTTGTGACAGTTAGCGGCGGTCCTCCGCTAGAAGGAACGATCTCATTTCTATTCAAAGAAACCACTTACTCCTACACGGGCAGATATGCAAACATTCCCCTCGGTCTCGAATGGACTGGATCGTTCAAGGTTAATGACGGTTTGGTGCGTCTTCAAGACCAAGTGAGTCTCCGCATGGTGAACCGCCTGCCCAGTTTGTATTTCAATGGCGACTACCGATACTCGTTGGATGGGAGTACGCTCACTATATCGAAAGCGGACAGTTATTTTCCTATTACCTTGAGCTTAAAGAAGCAAGTCGGTCGCCCGTATCCGTTCTAGCCTACAGCCACTTTTTTGATGGTTGTGTGTCAGTCGAGAAGCACGATCAGTCTATCTATGCATTGCTGCGCATGCAGAGGAAATTTTAACCAAAGGGGTTTTTTATGAATCCGCACTTCCAAGTTGCCGCCTGTCTCATTCTCGTCGTACTTGCTTTATCATGCACCAAGCCGTCAGAACCGCCCAATAATCTCGGAAGGGAATTCCGACTTACCATCGTTCCCGCATCATCTGTTCCCCACCAATTGGACGGTACGTATTACCAGCACGATCCCACGGGGAGGAATTACTTTGACACAAACGTGGCGGATTCACTTGCACGCTTCTTCGAGCGCTCGGCGCTGGCAGTCTCGGATATCTGGTCTCCCAATGACGGCTTCGAGTGTGGTATGACGATCATAGGCGGCAGCGAGCTGCTTCTAAAGCTCGAACGCCCGGACACCTCAATTTATCGATTGGGATTCCGAGCCGCTACCGGTTTTCCTCTTGCGTGCGTTCCTACGTGGCGGCACTACAAATTCGTAAGCGTCAACCCGGGAATATCGCGGTGGGTTCGAGGAAATAATCGGTAGTACGGCTGCCACCTTGCCGGGTAATACCCATCGCGGGGTGTTTATTTGCGATCCGAGTTTGTCCATATCCGAGTGAATATAATGTCGGTGCTGCGTGCCATTCTGCGAGTCGGTCTGCCCTTCTTCCTGCTTCAAGGTGTAGTTCATGCCCAGTGGGTTCAAGCGAGTGGACCCGACCTGAGGGGCACTGATTGTTTTGCGGTGAGCGAGGGAAATCTCTTTGCTGGGACAGGTCGGGGTGGTGTCTTTCGTTCGACCAACAACGGCACAGGCTGGATAGCCGTGAATACAGGCCTGACGACAGGTTCGCTGGCTGATAATGTCAATGCTTTCGCCGTGAGCGGGACGAATCTCTTTGCCGGGACTATTTTCGGCGGGGTATGGCGACGCCCGGTAGCCCAAATGATTACATCAGTGAGCGTATCCTCGAGTGAAGTGCCAGCCACGTTTAAACTCGAGCAAAATTATCCGAACCCCTTTAATCCAACTACTACTATCCGATTTGCTTTACCGCGGTCGGGATTTACGAAGCTGATGATCTTTAACCTCCTTGGAGAAGAAGTTTCAACAGTAATCTCGGAAAGACTGAATGCGGGATCGTACACAGTAACCTGGGGAGTGCCCACCCTCGCGAGCGGCGTCTACATCGATCGCTTGCAGGCTGGGGACTTCGTTGAGACGAAGAAGCTCCTCCTCATCAGATGAACTGATAGTGCAGATCACACTTCGTGTCGTGTTCGATCTCATGGAAGCATTGATAGATGTGCCACGCGATAAGATACTTGGAGGGTACGAAGAGCGTCTACCTCGTCATCACGGGGTGCGATGGAACGATCCGTTTAGCCTTTCCGCTTCCCGTCATCAACCCTTCTCTAAAACAACTAGTGGTAGAGTGAAAGTGCGGCAACTTCCTTCTGTGCTTTTGATCGATCGATTAAATTCTTAAACTATGCGACAACTGACAATTTTATTTTTTCATTGATAAAATAAATCATGGCAAAGAACAAGACAGTAGAAACTCAAAATAGTGTTGCCGGCTTTTTAACGACAATCAAAGACAAAGAAAAACGTAAAGACTTTTCGACAATCATCGACCTGATAGTCCAACATACAGGACTTGAACCAAAAATGTGGGGAACAAGCATTGTTGGTTTTGGAATTTATCATTACAAATATGAAAGCGGACACGAAGGGAGTGCACCACTAGCAGGAATTGCGTCAAGGACAAATGCTATTACGTTGTATCTTTCTAACTTCGACAAAAAGGAAGAATTGCTGTCGAAATTTGGAAAACACAAAACAGGCGGAGGCTGTATTTACATTCAAAAACTCGAAGACATTGACACAAGCATACTAACTAAAATGGTGAAAAAATCCATTGAATATAGAAAGAAACAATATCCAAGTTGACCTTCACTGTATGAACTGAGTTACATCCTCGCGGCAACCACTACGGGGGCCTTCGAGGAAAGAATGCACTGCCCGTCGGCGCCGCGGGCTTCGAGCAGAACAACGAAGATCCCAATAGGCACTCTCCTTCAGTCATTATCAAAGCCGTCCCGGACTAGATCAACTCCTGATGCGCTCCATGAAAGAACTAGATTCACG
>DASQAZ010000090.1:0-2349 GCA_035635475.1 Bacteroidota bacterium
ATGTGATCTACCTCGCAGTTTTATTGACTCTACTGTTGAATATCCTTAAATTGTCGAAAAATCAGCAGACAGAACTTGACCAGCACCCTAAACATTGCGGTCTTAGCCTCAGGCAAAGGATCGAACTTAAAGGCGATTATCGACGCCGTGAGGGCAGGGACAATTCGCCAGGCGCGGGTATGTCTAATTATAAGCAACAACCCGGATGCCGGCGCACTCCAGATCGCACGGGCGAACGGCATCCCGTCTCTCCACCTTAGCCGCCAGCAATTCGAGTCCGATGAGGCGTTCAACAAGGCGCTCCTCTCGGCTCTCACCCGGCACGGCATCAATTTTATCGCGCTTGCGGGGTACCTGAAGAAAATCCATCCTTCGATCATCCAGGCGTACAGAAACCGGATCATCAACGTCCACCCGGCGCTGCTCCCCTCGTTTGGAGGGCCCGGAATGTACGGCAAATTCGTTCATGAAGCCGTCATCAAAAGCAGAGCCGCAACGTCCGGCGCCACTGTGCATATTGTAGACGATCAGTACGATCACGGCGCGATCATCCTTCAGAAATCGCTCCCTGTCGCGCCGGATGATACTCCCGAAACACTCGCCGCAAAAGTCTCCGCCATCGAGCATCAGATCTATCCCGAAGCGATCCGCCTCTTCGCCGAAGGAAGGGTGAAGATCGGGGAGCAGCACGTCGAGATCGAAAGCCACGCATGAGGCTCGTCCCGATCAAGCGAGCGATCATCAGCGTCGCAGATAAAAGCGGCGTCGCCGAATTCGCCCGTCAATTAAAAGAGCGGGGCGTCGAAATCATCTCCACCGGCGGAACCTTGAAATCCTTGCGAGAGGCGGCCGTCGAGGCGCAATCCATTTCAGACGTCACCGGCTTCCCAGAAATTCTCGATGGCCGGGTAAAGACGCTCCATCCGAAAATCCACGCGGGGCTGCTTGCAGTCACTGAAAATCCGGCCCACCGCCAGCAGCTTGCCGAATTCGACATCACCCCGATCGATCTTGTTGTCGTCAATCTGTATCCGTTTGAGCAAACCGTTTCCCGGAACGGCGTATCGCTCGACCAGGCGATTGAGCAAATCGACATCGGCGGGCCCACGATGCTCCGGGCCGCGGCGAAGAATTTCAAATATAAAGCTGTCGTCGTCAACCCCGCCCGCTATGCGGAAATCATCGCCGAAATGGACCGCTTCAAGGGTTCCGTGGGCGAAGAGATCCGTTTCGCGCTTGCCAGGGAGGTCTTCGAGCATACCGCGCGCTACGACGCCGTCATCGCCGAGTACCTCAGCCGCGTCAATGCCAGCCACGAGGAGGTCCTGCTTCCCGACGTGCTTTCGTTGCTGCTCCCCAAGTCGGGCGACCTGCGCTATGGGGAGAATCCGCATCAAAAGGCCGCCCTCTACGGCAATTTTGAGAAATACTTCAGGACGCTGCACGGCAAGGAGCTTTCGTTCAATAATATCGTCGACATTCAGGCGGCCGCGGAGGCGATCGGAGAATTTTCGGAGCCGACGGTCGTCATCGTCAAACACACCAACCCCTGCGGAGTGGGAACCGGGGAAACGCTCGCCGACGCATACGGCAAGGCATTCGCAACCGATACCAAGTCTGCCTTCGGCGGCATCGTCGCGGTCAACCGGCCGCTCGAGATGGCAACCGCGCAACTTATCGACAAGGTTTTCACCGAAGTTATCATCGCTCCCGACTTCCCGGCCGAGGTACTCGAATTTCTAAAGAAAAAGAAAGACCGGCGATTGATCCGGCAGGCCGGTACTCCACGCTCGCACAATTCCCTGCTCATGAAGAGCGTTGCGGGCGGAGTCCTTGTGCAAACACCGGATGATCTGACCGTTGATCCTGAAAAGTTGAAGGTCGTGACAAAAAGGGCCCCGTCTGCCGATGAAAACTCCGGCCTGATGTTTGCCTGGCGGGTCGCAAAACATGTGAAGTCGAATTCGATCGTATACGCACGAAAAGACCGCACGATCGGAATCGGCGCGGGACAAATGTCGCGGTTCGATTCTTCCCGGCTCGCAGCGTTGAAGGCGCAGGAAGCGGGTCTCGATTTAAAGAAGTCTGTTGTTGCATCCGATGCATTTTTTCCTTTCGCCGACGGGCTCCTCGAGGCTGTGAAAGCCGGGGCGACCGCGGTCATTCAACCCGGAGGTTCCATTCGCGATGGAGAGGTAATCAAGGCCGCAGACGAGAACGCTATTGCGATGGTGTTTACGGGAGTGAGGCATTTCAAACACTAATGCACCCCCAAACAAACAAATCATCACGTTCATTCGGACCGACCATGAGCTTTCTCTCTCTATTTTCCGCGGATTTGGCGATCGA
>DASQAZ010000091.1:0-1681 GCA_035635475.1 Bacteroidota bacterium
TTCCCCATTGCGTGTGCCAGATCGACTCCACGTCATCATCGAAGGCATTCTCGGCCCGGCCGTCTTCAGCAAGGAGCTCCTCGCTGTCGATAGAATACACCTTCCAGAGTTCCCGATCAAGTTTCTTGCCGTTTTCGCCAAGAACATACAATTCCGCGATCGAGGCGAAAGGATCGCTCCGTAGCGAAGAAAGCGACTGCAGGGAGATATACCTTGCCCGGATGGGCGAGAATTTGACGACCTGCTCTGTGTCGCCCGGGACGAACGAACCGGTCGCGACCCGGTCAGCAGAATCAAGTTGGACGCGACTCACAGTTCTCTTCGGCAACGGAGGCGCCAGCTGGTCGGGATTCAATTGATTGAGGATCGGGTCCTGGAGTCCCTGAATTGTCCGCTTCCCCTTATCTTCAAGCTCGAGAACCACGATCTCATTTTCTCTTTCCCGGAGCCAGACGCCGGGGCAGTATAAGGTTTGCTGCGGACCGATGTACCAAAATCTTCCAAGATTGTGTCCGTTCACCCACACACTTCCCTTACCCCAGCCGGTCAAATCGAGAAAGGTGTCTCCCCTTTTTGGTAAGCTGAAGATTCCCCGATGAAACGCGGGCATAGTCGAAACATTTTTCTTAGTAAAGTTGAGAGCAGGCGGATTGTCCATCGGCAACGAGAATATGGTCCAATCACGAAGCTCCGCTTCGTTCAGGAGGACTCTATCGGTGATACCTTTTCGGTTGTTGATCATTTGGCGGCCATAGTTGATCCTGCCGCCGTTCTCAACCAGGATATCGAGAGTCGCCGGAGCTGTTGCTACCCGGATTGTGAGTTTCTTTTGCTTGTGCCTTCGATCCAGGGATGCGACTTTCTTGCCGTCCAGAAGGACAACTCCATAGTCTCGCAACTCTTTGAACACAAGCTTTCCTTCGCCTTTTCTGCTGATAACAGTCCGATAGAGGATGTATCCCGATCCCTGGCCGATATCTTCCATGGAAAGTGTGGTCTCTGATTTGACCGGCTTCGGAAGTGCATCAAACAGACTCACCGATTCTTTCAACTTAAAGCGCGGGATTGTAATAATTGGGTTCGCGGGAGGGATATCCGGAAGAGATACCTCTTTCGGCAAATGCTGTGCTATGACTTCCCGAAAACGATTAAACTTCGGTGTGGGCCGGCCTGCTTCATCCAACGGGGCATCGTAATCATAGCTTGTCGGCTGCGGTTGGTAGTGACCGTCATAGTTTGCGCCGCTGGTAAATCCAAAATTTGTGCCGCCATGGAACATATAGAGGCTCGCCGAAACACCCTCCGAAAGGAGAGTGTCATACTTTCCGATGAATTCTTCGGTAGGAGTGAGTGAATGCCTCTCACCCCAGTGATCGAGCCAACCGGGATAAAACTCCGGGCTCAAGTACGGGCCCTTGCCGTTATTCCACCTATTGACCGTGTCGCGAATCGTTTGCGCCTTGTCCTCGCCGTTGATTGCAGGAAGAACATCCGGAACCGCGGCATTTCTTACCTGGCCGGGTCCATCGGCTTCGTAGAGCGGGACATCGATGCCGGCCTCGCGAATATAGTCACGCATTTTCGCGATGTATTCCTTATCCTGGCCGTACGATCCATACTCATTCTCGACCTGTACCATGATGATGGGACCGTCGCGAGTGATTTGAAGGGGAGAGATCTC
>DASQAZ010000092.1:0-20429 GCA_035635475.1 Bacteroidota bacterium
TCTTCCCGCCGGCGGCGGTGTTTGTTCGGTCCCTTGTGATCTCAGGGCAACGATAGCTCCCCAATCTTGGAGCTTTGGAGATTGCTCAGATTGGGTTGATGCGGTGCCTCTACCGTATGAAATAAAAATAGATCAAAACGATGGCAGCGAGAACTATTCTGTAATAGCCAAAGGGCTTGAAATCCTTCTTGCTTACATATTTGATGAACGCGGCGACGACAAACCAGGCGACGACAAACGATACTGCGAAACCGGCGGCGAGAACTGTGAACTGACTGGCTGTCAACGAGAGCCCTCCCTTGTACAGTGAAAATGCGGATGCGGCTACCATCGTTGGAATTGCCAGAAAAAATGAAAACTCGACCGCAACCACTCTCGTGCATCCGAGTAACCGCGCCCCGATAATTGTGGCGGCAGACCTTGATGTTCCGGGAATCATCGCCAGGCACTGTACGAGCCCAATAAAAAGCGCGGTCTTGTAACTGAGCGACGATACCGAATGGATCCTTTCCGGTATCCTGATCCCCTCCAGCACGATCAGCGCGACGCCGCCGATCAACAGGGCGATTGAAACCCCGATCGGGTTGAAGAGAGCCGCCTCGATTTTCCGATGGAGCAATGCGCCGACGATGAGGGCGGGAAGTACTCCGACTATTGTCTTTTTCCAGAGATCGAAGGCTTCGCTCTTGGAGAACCCTGAAATTCCGGTCCCCGAGGGAAACAATCTCTTTCTGAACAGCACGACCACCGACAGTATCGCCCCAAGCTGTATGACGACGTCAAACATCTTTGTGAAGGCCTCATCGAAGGCGATGAACTGATTGAAAAGAATCAAATGCCCTGTCGAGGAGATCGGCAGAAATTCCGTAATCCCTTCGACGATCCCCAATAAGACTGCCTTTATCAGGTCGCTCACAGGCGCACCGGGAGCCCCTTCGACGCAACAAACTGCTTCAGCTCGCGGATCGATAGTCCGTTCAGATGAGACGCGCTCGGCGCCAACACGGCATCGGCTTCTCCGATTTTCAGCGCGTCCGCCATCTCCTCTTTATTTCCCGTGTTGCCGGAGGCGATGACCGGCACGTTGACTCTCCAGGTGAGCTCGCGCAGGAGGTCGAGATCGAAGCCATTATTCGTTCCTTCCCGATTGACAGATGTAACGAGCAATTCCCCGGCTCCGCAATCGGTCACCGTCTTCGCCCATTCGATCGCATCGAGTTCAGTTACCTCCGTTCCGCTTTTCACATCGACGACCCAACCATCCCCCTGCCGCCGGCCCTCGACCGCCGCAACCAGGGCATCCGGTCCGACTCTGGGAGCCGCACGCGCGAATAGAAGCGGCTCCTCCACGAGCATAGAATTGAGGAGAACCTTATCGGCTCCCGAGCTCAGGAGGCGCATGATATCGTCAATGGTCAGGATTCCCCCGCCGACGCTGAGTGGAATGGCCACTCGCTTCGCCACCCGCTCGACCATCTCGAAGAACGGCGGCCACTTCTCATTCGATACGGAGACGTCCAGAAGCATCAATTCGTCCGCACCCTCGCCCGAGTAAATTGCCGAAAGTTCGGCGGGATCGCCGACGTCGGCAACGTTGTCGAATTGTGTCTTATTCACAACCCTGCCGTCGAGAACTTCGAGGCAGGCGATAATGCGGCGAGTCAGCATGACCGCGCCTCCGAGCCGCGTCTCCGTGATAGCGATGCCGAAGGCCCGCTCCCTCTGCGATAGAGGTCTATCGAGGTAATGATTTGCATAGTTTGGCAAAATTCTTGAGAAACTGAAGCCCGGCATCGCCCGATTTCTCCGGATGGAACTGGACCCCGAAGTAACGGTCCTTGGAAACCGCCGAAGCAAAGCGAACCCCGCAATCCGAGACCGCCGTGGTCGCGGGGCCGACGGGCGCCGCGTATGAATGGGAAAAATAAAAATATGCAGGATTTTTCAATCCCTCAAAGAGCGGATGGTTGGAAAGAACCTGCACTTCATTCCATCCGATGTGCGGCACTTTGCAGACAGCGTGGTTCATTCTCTTGACCGTACCGGGGAGAACCTTCAGACACGTTGTGTCTCCTTCCTCTGAAAATGTATGCAAAAGCTGCATCCCGAGACAGACGCCGAGGAAAGGGGTCTTGAGCGAGGATAGGAATGTCGTGAGGCCTTGATCGTGCAGCGACGTCATTGCACCGGGAGCGGCGCCAATCCCTGGCAGGATAATGCCGTCGCATTTCGACAGCTCGGTGCGGGTGCGGCCGACAGTAAAGTCCGCTCCAATCTGTGAGAGCGCATTGGAAACAGACGCGATACCCCCCATTTCATAATCGACGATGCCGATCACCGGGCACCTGTTTTCGTTCGCAGGAATCGGCTCATCCGGCAATCAAGCTGAACGAACGCGCCGGCCAATTCCAGGAGTGTGCGGAAACGACCCCGCCTTGCTCTATATATAGAGCAAGACCCGCGATCCTTAAAAGGTTGCATTTCAGGCTTCTAAGGCCGACCCGCGAAATCAGACGGGTGATATGGGGAGGCGCCTTCAAGTCGGCTTACCGGGCGGTTTTCCGCTTCGACTCCTCTGTGACTCGCGCGCTGATCGAAGGAATGAGCCACACCGCATACCCGTCGGGCCGCAGGGTACACTCGATCATGTCGTTGAACCGGTTTCGCACGTCCTCAAGCGGATGGCCGGAAAACTCGCTGATCCATTGTTCGAATCCGTCCCGCCAGTGGATGAATATTTGTGCCAGGAGCTTTCGATCGACGCGCAGTGTGTCGATACAAAGATAATTGACTTCGATCTCGGAACACCGTAGTACCAAAAGCTCCGACGGCATCGTCCTGCCGTGCCGCAGATTTGAACCAGCCCGTTGAGCGGCCTTGCCTCCGTATTCACGGAAAAATTCATCGGCATCGTAAATGGTCGGGTGGAAGAAGAGCATGCCATAATCCTCGGCAAGAAAATAGAGCCACCCTCCGGGCCTTACCACGCGGATCATCTCCCGAACAACCTTGTGGGGATCAGGCACGGCCTGGAGCATATGCCTGCAAAGGGCGACATCAAACCGGTTGTCCTCAAACTGAATTTCCGTCGCATCTCCCTGCAGGAACGAGAGTCCGGGATACCGTGAAGGATCAAAGCGTTCCCGAGCCCTGAGAAGATTCACCTCCGCAAGGTCAAGTCCGATGACCTCCCGGGGAGAAAACTCCTTTAGAATCCTCGATGAGATCTCACCTGTCCCGCACCCCACGTCCAGAACCTGGAGTCCGACCCGGTTGAAAATTCTGCGCAGGTATGGTTTTTCCTGGGGCCAAATGGCACGCGCCTGGGTCTCGAGGGTATGCTCCATTGCCTCGTTTTCCATCGGCTCCCGCTGACCGTATGTTTTCGTCGACATGATTGATAAATGGGGTGAATGGTGCCTCCACCATAACGTATGAAAGTTTTTGCTCTCAGACAACCCTCCGTGGATTGAGGCATTGGTGAGACTCGTTTTTCGGCTCGAATACCGGCTGGGGTGCAAACGACAAATTTGTCAAATTTTCACTTGACAATACTACAAATATGTCGTATCTTCCGGAAACGGAATTATTGATCTCCGAACCCGCAAACCCGTCATTTCGTGGAGAACACGTACATGGAATTATCCGAACGCGATAACAAAATTATCATCGGAATGGGAGGATGGGATTTGCCTGCCTTCAATCAGTTTTTCTATCCTCCCAGGCCCACGAAAGGATTTCGGAAGCTGGAATTCTACTCCCAATTCTTCGATTGCGTCGAGGTGAATTCAACGTTCTATAACACCTCGCTCTCCACCGTCCATACAAAACGATGGGTTGATGACGTCGCGCAGAATAAAAACTTTCTGTTTACCGTCAAACTCTTCAGGGGATTTACGCACACATTCGAGGCAACGCAGAGCGATGTTGCGTCCATTCACAACATGCTCCAGCCGCTGGTTGACCACGGAAGATTTGGGGGGCTTGTGATCCAGTTCCCATATCTCTTTACCAACCGCCATGAGAACCGGCTCTATCTCCTTCAGCTCAGTAAGATATTCTCACCGTATCGGCTGTTCGTGGAAGTTCGCCATCGATCATGGTATAATCCGTTCATGAATAATTTCTACCAGGAAAACAGACTACACCTGATCAATGTCGACCTCCCGCAGATTAAACAGCACCCTCCTCTCACCTCCCTCTCCTGGTGCGGAGCGGCGTTTTTCAGAATGATGGGACGGAATTGCTCAAGCTGGAAGAATCCCTGGCGTCTTGAAGATGACGGCCGCCATGTCATCAGCGATCGCTATCACTATTATTACAATCGGCAGGAGCTCGAACAATTCCAATCTCTGATCGAGCAGGTGAAGTCAATCGCGGATACCACGTTCGTCATTTTCCACAATGACCCCGAGGCAAATTCACTGATCAACGGCTTCCAGCTCCGGCACCTTCTCAAGCACAAACAGCGGGTTCTTGTCCCGCAGAACTTCCTCCGGTCATTTCCCGTGTTGAAGCCGATCAGTTCGTCGGTCAATGTCTTTCATCCGCTTTTCTCTCAGGGATAAAAACTCTACCGTTAACGGATCACCATCATTTTCTTTACCTGCCTGAATACGACAGCCGGATTTGCTTTCCCTGCCGCCTCGATCTCATAGAAATAAACTCCGGTCGAGACCCCTCGATTATTCCTGTTGATCCCGTTCCATTGCACCTTTTTCTCCCCTGGCCCCTGGAATCCGTCGACCAGCGTCTTCACTTCCTGCCCGAGCACATTGTAGATCCTTAGCGTCACACGGCTTTCGAACGGGAGGTGATAGGTGATCGTCGTCGATGGATTGAACGGGTTGGGAAAATTCTGTGAGAGTGAAAAATGTTCGGGTAACTTATCATCTCTCACCGAGACAACCGTCGGGTTGAATGTATAGCGATCCGCTGAAGATAAACCAAACCATGGTCGGAGGTACAGTGTTCCGCCGCTTTCGCTCAATGTATGGCCGCTGACCACCGCGAGAGAAAGACCGTAAACGATATCCGCCCGCGAACCAAACGTGCACTCTCCCGGAATTGCATTCGGAGGCATGGTGAACTGGGTGGTTCCTGTTGGATCGTACGCTTTTTGGTAGATGAATATAATTTCCAGACCATCATTGTCCACGCTCGGATTCCACGTTTGGCTGTTGTCCTGATCCCGCCAGGAGACCGTCAGTTGCCGGGGAGTTGACCGATCGCTCACATCCCATGCGCTGAACGGAACGGTAACGAACGGTCCCGGCGACTGAATCAGGTAGGGGCCCATGCGGCGGAGACGGTATGCCTTTTGGGGTGCTGTCGAATCGAACCGGACTTCAACGGAGAATGAGCGGGAAGGATCGACGATCGATGATACATTACCGAGGTAGTGGTCCCCGAGCTCGAACCCGGTTGTGACTCCGCCGTTAAAGGCTGATTGCTCATCCGAAAAATCGGTGAAGCGATTACCATGGATCCAGACCGCATTTGATGAAATCCATCGCGTGGAGTCCCTCCGCAGCCCGACCCTTCCGAACGCTGTACCGCGCAATACCTTAAATCCATCCGTCACCGGGACATCATGTCCGTATGGATCGGGGAGCGTGTGGTGCAGGATCAGCGGTGTTCCGTCGGTCAGATCTCTCAGCGAAAACCATCTGGAGTGTGCGGAATCGGAAGAGTCCGTCACCGAAACCTCGTAGGTATGATTCTTGATCTGCGCCTGATCAACTACAAGAATGTTAAAGGACCAATCGCTTTGTCCGGCCGTGTGGACAAGAGGCGTGCCGTAGAACGGCGACGCCGGAGCTTTTACCGGAAACGCAATCGTATCGGTCCAACGATTATGCTGCGTATCGGATATCGCTATCACAACCCGAAAGAGCGAGTCGGAGTAACCGGGCGACACGTCGAACTTGAAATAAGAGAGCGAATCGTTGGGGTTATAACTCATGAAAAACGAACCGGAGGGGGAGAGGCTCGGGATTCGGATCTGTCGTCCTTCCATCGGGGGGAAGGTAGCCATCGTCAGCTTCGAGAGCGTTAGTGCCGACCCGTTCCTTACAGATACTACGTACCGCACGTTTTCTCCAGGATTTGCAACCCCATCGCTATTAAGATTGTCGGACGAGATCGAATAACTGGAGATCGGCACCGGTCCCGCAGTAGTAATATCGTCAACGGCATGATGAAAGGTTGCGGCGGCACCGCCGCCATACTGTACGTACTCGTCCAGATACATGCCCACAGATTCGGGGGGAACGGAGATGGAGCCTCCGAAAATCTGATCTCCCGCCACACCGTCTCCGTGCAAACCGTCGTCGGCCAAGGTAATGATCGAAACCCGCGATCCCGTGTATCGCCGCAGGTCTCCGACAACATCGATTGCCCTAGTCCCCCGCGCATCCGCAACAAGATGAATTGTTGTCGATGTCGATGATGAGAATTCGGAAGTAACGAGGACCCCGGGGGGAACCGCGAGGGCCGCGCCGCCGGAGAGGTTGAATGCCGTCTGAATGGATTTATCATTTTCCTTCATCGCCGTAACGCTCGAGAGCCGGTCAGACCCCAATCCCGCAACAAGTGCGATGACTACTTCCTGCGTGTCTCCAAGCGCCATCGTGAAGGGACCGGTGCCTGAGGCCATCCGCCGGTCGCCCGGAAAGTCGATGAACCCATCAAGGTATCCGGTGTTTGCGACAGGATCGCCGCTGAGCCAGAAAACTGTCTCTCCTCCCCCGGGATAAACAAAAGGCGCGCCGGTAATCGGCGTCAATCCCTTGAAGAAATTGTACCACTGGGGAGCCCCGGTATAGTTATATGGAGGATCGGCAGTGGTACTACCGGAAGCGAGGTAGATCCACGACGTCATCGGGAGATTCTTGTAATCATAGATCCATCGGAAGTTAACGAACGCAGAGTCGCCAATCGAAGGAACGATGGGGCCCTGAAGGAAGTCGTATCCCACAGCAGGTGGAGCGAGGCCGAATGCGCCATACCGGGCATCGGTGTCCGCCCCATTATACACAAAACCGAGGTTAAGGGTTGTATCACACCCCGCAAAGTCGTCGCTATAGTCGCCGAGATCCGGATCTACCCATTGTAAGAGATAGAGGCTGTCGATAAAGGAGGAAGGCGGCGCAGATGCAGTTCCCTTGTAGATAACCTTGTACCGCTTGAAGATTGTGTTTGCCGCTGCGCCGGATTGCGCGTATCCCCAAAGAGTTACCTGTATTTCCAGGCCGATCGGGTCGGATCCGTACATTGAATGCGACTGCCCAGTGTCGAGATCGTTTATGACAAACCAGACGACCTGATCGGCTCCGGCAAGCCCGGGCTCATCTTTGGTAGAATCATAGACGGCGTTTGGATCGGGAGTGTACATGGCGTCATGGTCCCGATCGTAGAATGGAGCGCCTTTCTGCCAGGGCCACTCGATCCAGTCCCGCTTGTATTGAGCGCGCACCGAATCGATCTGTGCCTGGGTCACCGACGGGATGGATTCGTTGAGAAGTTCCGCCGCATCCTCCCGCAAGTCAGCGGCGGACCAGTCCCGCCGGATCCGATAAATCCTTACGGTCGAGTCGTTGGGATTCTCGCGGACTCCCGGCGAAATGATTCTTCCGGGAACCGTTCCAGTAACATAGTTCTGACCGTTTACCCGGAGCATCTGGGATCCCCCATCATGAACCATCCCGCCCCATAGCAGACCGTCTGCAAATATGCACGTCGCGGTGCCCCGCGGAAACGTGACCCCGGAATTTCCGGAGAAGGGGTTCCTCGACATCAGCCCGTCGTGCTGAACCCACATCGAGAAGTTATTAATATTCATCAATGTGGAGGTTGGAAATCCGGATGGCGTTCTCGGATAAACGGGTCTTTTCTTCGATACAGGTTGCGTAGCAACGGCAGCAGAGGAGACCCACAGCAGACTTGCCAGACACAGAATGAGTTTCTGATTCATGGCCACGCCTCACCATTGTAGTAGAACGAATAAGCCAAGTTAGCCAATAACCCACCGATTGTCAATGGCGGGAAGCCGTAATACACCTTGATTTTCACCTGCAAATCCGGTACCATCATTGAGAAACATTCCTGGAGGACTCCATGGCAAAAATCGAACGCGTCACCTACTTCCTGGCCAATATCGATGACAGGCCGGGCACCTTATTGAGGATCATGCGGGATCTGAAGGGGAAGAATATCAACCTTGCAGGGTTGTGGGGCTTCGCAACATACGAAGGAAAGGCGCAACTGTACGTCGTGCCGAAAAACCCTGACAAATTGCGGAACGAATGGAAGGCTGCGGGATTACTCGCCGAGGAAGGAATCGGGTTCTTCGTGAAAGGGGCCGACCGCACGGGCGCGATGCTTTCAACTCTGGAAGCGCTTGCGAATTCAGGCATCAACATCCGCGCCATCGACGCTATTGCGGTTGCCGGGCAATTCGGATCGTTCATCTGGGTTAACGCGGCGGAAGAGAAGAAGGCCGCAGCTGCACTCGGACTTAAAAAGTAGGAAAGCCGGCCACAACCAGGTTCGGGGGGGAAGTTACGACATCTTGCCGAACACTACCAGTATCACTTCGAGCAGGATGAGCAGGATGATAACCCACTCAAGGATGAGCGAGCGTTGACCCTCGAGTCGTCCGATGACGAACATGCTCGAGCGGGAGATGAGCGAGACTTTCTGCTGTATGATTCGGATACGATCCTCAAGGTCAAACTCACGTTTGAGCCGGCGGTATAATTCTTCGATCCGTTTTCCCCCCTCCCAGACGATGTCGGGATCGTCGAATGCGGAGAGCGTGTAGGCGAGTTCGTGCTCGACGGCGAGGGCAAATCCCACCCTCTTGGTCAGCTCGCGCTCGCTCGCCGGAATCTTACCCTTGGTTTGAAGCAAACTGATGAGGTGCTCCAGCTGCGCGAGCGCATCGCCCACGAGTTTCTCGTAATATTCGACCGACACGGAGCGGCTTAAGACCGTGCCGACGAGAAGGGCGATATCCCGGTTCAATTCCTTTACGAACAGTTCATCCGTTCCCTCCGGCTCTCTCGGTTGAACGCCGAGGTAGAGGGAGAAATAATCCTCGCTGACCGTCGTGTTCGGGCGCTGGGCAAAGGGCATCAGCTTGTCCACGAGCTTGGCGCTTTCCTGACGATCGATATCGAAGAAAACGATCGAGCCGTAGTCAAAGATCGCAACCATCTTCAGGGGATCGAACTGGACAAGCAGGGGGATGTTCTCCAGCACCTTTCCTTTCAGCTCCTCCTCGAAGACCTTGCGGGCCGCGTGCAGATCGTAAGCAGACGCTACGTCAAGGGCCATGACGAAGATCTTCGCCCGGCCGCCTTTCTGCAGATCGTGCTGAAACTCCGTTTCGTCCTGTCCAGCCATGCTGAAAAGGACTTCAGCCGATTGAGACGCTCTGGTGCTTCAGGACGCGCGCAATACGTTCCAGGGCCTTCTCTATATTCGGAATGGAGTTTGCGTAGGAGAATCTGAGGTACCCTTCGCCGAATCGTCCGAAGGCAGTTCCGGAAAGACATGCGACCCCCGCTTCATTCAACAACTGATCAGCGAGCGCGCGAGAGGACTTGCCGGTTCCGGTGATGTTTGGAAATACATAAAAAGCTCCGAGCGGTTTGCGACATCGGATCCCGGGAATGCCGTTCAGGCCGTCCACGATGAGGTCCCGGCGGCGCTTGAATTCCTCGACCATGAGCTCGACATCCCGTTGCGGCCCGGTAAGAGCTTCGACGGCGGCGATCTGCGAGAAGGAGCTCGTGCACGATGTGCTGTTAATCTGAAGCCTGGTGACATGCCTTGCCAATTCCTCCGGCATGACACCGTAACCGAGGCGCCATCCCGTCATAGCGAAGGTTTTGGAGAAACCGTCGAGGATGATGGTCCGCTCCTGCATGCCCCGGAGCGACGCAATGCTGAAATTACTCGCCCCGTCATACATGATTCTCCCGTAGATCTCGTCGGAGAGTACGAGGAGATCGTTCTCGAGGGCCAGGTCCGCGATCGCACGCACGGCTGATTCAGTCAGAATCCCCCCCGTCGGATTGTGCGGCGAATTGAGTATGATCATCCGCGTCCTGGGAGTGATCAAGCGCTTCAGGTCGGCGATGTCAAAACCGAATTCCTTTTCTTCCCTCAGCGGGAGCGCAATCGCCTTGCCACCGACAAAGTCGACCGCCGACTCATAAATCGGAAACCCGGGATTCGGATAGATGACTTCATCGCCTTCGTCCACGCAGGCAAGAACGGCAAAGAACATGATTGGTTTGGCGCCGGGGGTGATCACCACCTGGTCGGGCGAAACCTCGATTCCCCGCGAAGCAGCCACATGGCGAGCAATCGCCGCCCTGGCCTCCGGCAGGCCGGCCGCCGGGCCATAGTGAGTATACCCGTCATCAAGAGCTTTCTTCGCCGCCTGCTTGATGTTCACCGGGGTGTCGAAGTCGGGTTCTCCGATCTCGAGGTGGATAATCTTCTTGCCCTGAGCTTCGAGGGCCCGGGCCCTGCCCAGTACCTCGAAGGCCGTCTCGGTGCCGAGGCGGCGCATGCGCTCCGCGACACGGATCATGGGAATGTGATGGAGGTTTTCTGAGAGTCCGATTCCTAATTCAGAGAGGGATTATTTCGCTTCTTCAACCTTCGTGTAGATCAGAATTTTCTGACCGCCTTTTTCCGCAAATGTGCCTGTCAGTTTTACCACCTTCGCCGCAAAGGGCAATAATTCTTCATTGGCGCCTTTCATGCCGGCTTTGGGAACCACGACATAGACCTTTTCGGTCTTGGCATCAAGAATTCCGACGGGAAGGCCGCCCTTGATGCAGTCGATTGCACATTGTTTATGTTCCTCACCTTTACCCCCCATCATATCGGTCGTATAGCATTTTATGTCGATGACCTCACCCGTTACGGTCACCTCTTTGGCTTCCTTCTTCTTCTTGTCCTGAGCAGATGACGCCGCGAGGACGAACAAAAGAACAAACGAGACGGCGAGAACGATTCTTTTCATGGTCGCGGACTCCTGAGAAAGTGAACCGATTGGTCGGGCAACGCGTGCCCGCTTATTTAACCAGCTTGGCCTGGAGGGTTATATTCACCCCGGTCAGAGCTTGAGAGACGGGACAATTCTTCTTCGCGCCTTCGGCCTGCTCCTGGAACTTGTTCTCGTCAATGCCGGGTACCTGACCTTCGGTTGAGAGTTCGATTGTGGTTATCTTGAACCCCTCGCCGACTTTTTCAAGCTTTACTCTTGCGGTGGTCTGGACTTTCTTCGGCGTGAAACCCGCCTTGGCAAGCCCATTTGAGAAGGCCATTGAAAAGCATCCGGCGTGGGCGGCCGCAATGAGCTCCTCGGGATTTGTTCCGGTCCCCTCTTCGAACCGCGAAGAAAATGAGTAGGCGCCTTCGAAGGCCCCGCTGGAAAGTCTCATTACGCCCTTCCCCGATCTCAGATCTCCCTCCCAAACTGCATTCGCTGATCGTACTGGCATCGTCGTATTCCTCTGTGAAAGTTGTGGAATTTCGGTTGGTGCTTACAATGTATGGATTATGGGAGATAATTCAAAAGTCCGCCTTTTGACTACTAATATCCCCGTGCTCAGAGCATTGTCCGACAAGAAGATTCACTATATTGTTCCATCTTAGAATCTCAACTATCCTGAACATTCGTCTTGGCGGAACCATCAGGTGTAAGTGAAATAGGATACTGGTCAGAGATTAAGCTCGATATTCTTACGCAGTACGCCTCTGCATACTCTACCATCTTGTCAAAACAAAAGAACCCGACTCTAAGACACGTCTACATTGACGCTTTTTCCGGGGCGGGCTTCCATGTTAAGAAAGCTGACGGAAATCTGGTTTGGGGTTCACCAACTAGTGTCCTTCTGATCGACCCGCCTTTCAGAGAATACCACTTGATTGATCTCGACCGGGGAAATATTGAGGTTCTCGAGGAACAAGTGAAAAGTCGAACGAAAGGACCATATGATCCCAACGACGTTTATTGCTACAACGGCGACTGCAACAAAGTACTGTTGACAGATGTCTTCCCAAGGGTGCGCTACGACAAATACGTTCGCGGGCTATGCTTGCTTGACCCTTTTGGTCTTCACTTGGACTGGTCCGTTGTCCAGACAGCCGGTAACATGAAATCTATTGAGATTTTTCTTAACTTCCCGATCATGGATATAAACAGAAATGTTCTTCGGCGCGACCCGACCCAGATAGATGTAATACAATCCAATCGCATGACAAGGTTCTGGGGTGATGAATCTTGGCGAAACAGTGCGTATTCATCAGAAGGAGATCTGTTCGGGAATGAAGAAAAAACAACAAACCAAGCACTTGCAAAGTCTTTCAAGGAGAGACTCGTTTCCGCAGCCGGATTCGCGTATGTACCCGATCCGATCGCCATGAGGAATTCTAAGGGGGCGGTATTGTACTACCTCTTTTTTGCTGCTCAAAGGCCGGTCGCGGAGAAAATCGTAAGAGACATCTTCAACAAACATCGCGACCGGAGATCATAAGCATGTCTGCGAAGAGCCCGATCGAATGGACCGATTCTACATGGAACCCCGTCACCGGCTGCACTAAGATCAGTCCTGGGTGCAAGCACTGCTATGCAGAGACGTTTGCCGAGCGGTTTAGGGGTGTGCCCGGTCATCCCTACGAACAGGGATTTGATTTGAAACTTTGGCCTGAGAGACTCAAGATGCCATTGCGTTGGAAAGAGCCGAAGATGATATTCGTAAACTCGATGTCCGACCTCTTTCACGAGAAAGTGCCCGATGAGTTCGTGAGAAAAATCTTTGACGTGATGGTCAAAGCTGACCAACATATTTTTCAGGTTTTGACAAAGCGATCAGAGCGGCTCATGGCATGGACAAGGGAAAACTATCGATTCATCAACGAAAAGATCAACGGTCGGCAGCGCCTTCCTAAGAATATCTGGTTGGGTGTCTCGGTCGAGAACCAGGAGTACACCTCAAGGATAGTGCACCTTCAGAAAGTCCCAGCCCGTATCAGATTTCTGTCCATCGAACCATTGCTCGGACCCGTTAAACTCACGGCGGCCATGTTACGGGGGATTCACTGGGTGATTGTGGGAGGAGAGTCCGGGCCCGGCGCACGACCAATGGAAAAGGCATGGGTCGATAGTATCCGGCTTCAATGCAAAGCCTACTATGTTCCCTTCTTCTTCAAGCAGTGGGGTAAACCACAATTCAATAATAATCCGAGCGATCCCACGATTGGTAAAGAACATCCACATCACGCAAAGGGAGGCTGCCAGTTGGATGGGCAAGTCTTTCGAGAACTACCCGCACATGTCTGCTAGAATCCGCGTGTCAACCCCAACCTTCAATGTGAACTGCCGCCCCTTTAGGTAAATCGATTCAGGTGCTCAGATCGAACGTGCCTTTTTCACGGAATCGGACTGCGACAATCACCCCGGAGACGAGGGTCAGAAATCCGACCGCCCCGATCGCCGGGCTTACGCCAAATGCGTCGGCAAGGAGGCCCGACAGTATCCCACCTATCGCGTACCCCAGATCGCGCCATAACCGATAGATCCCAACAGCCGACGCTCGCCACTCAGGCTGCGCAGAATCTCCGACTGCAGCCAGGAGCGTCGGATAGACCATCGCGGTCCCGATGCCGAGGATCCCCGCAGCGATGATCTGCAAAGAATATTCCTTCACGCTTATCACCATCCATATCCCGCACGCTTGAAGCCAAAGCCCGCCTGCGATCATCCATTTCCTGCCGGCCTTGTCGCTCAATATTCCGGTGAGGATTTGCGAGATCCCCCAAACTCCCGGATAAACAGCAGCGAGAATCCCAATCTCGCGAAGACCGAAGCCAAGCGAGGAGAAAAATAGAGGGAATAGCCCCCACGCCATGCCGTCATTAAGGTTATTGACCAGCCCCGCCTGGCAGCAACTGAAAAGATTCTTGTCTCGCCATGACGTGCGGACGAACAACTCACGGAAGCTGGTTCGTACCGGCGGGCCGTGGCCTTCCGAGGCACCGGCCTCCGTGCCCGATTCCAAACGTGGAAAATCGGCCGTCTCACGGACGAATAAAGCGGAGAGGAGCAAGCCGGCCGTTGAAGCGGCCACGCCAAGGTAAAATGGGTACGGGCGAAGTCCGAAGCTTGCCGCGATCACTGCCGATACGTATGCGGCAACGGCGACTGCCAGGTATCCGGCGAATTCGTTCAATCCCGCTGCCAGGCCCCGCTGCTTTGGACCCGCCAGGTCGATCTTCATGATGACCGTCGCGGACCAACACAATCCCTGACTGATCCCGAGCAGAATGTTTGCGGCAAGTATCCATGACCAGGACTCTGCACCCATTAACACGAAGGGAACGGGAATACCCACAAGCCAGCCGGTAACGAGGACCTTCTTTCTCCCGATGCGATCGGCAAGTCTTCCTGCGAGCAAATTACTAATCGCTTTGGCAAGTCCGAACGTTATGAGGAATGAGACGATTGCCGCGTGCGATGTGATGCCAAATTCACGTTCGCCGATCAGGGGAAGGACTGATCGCTCCATTCCCACCATCGCACCCACAAAGGCATTGATAAGGACGAGGAGAGAAAACTGCGGTAGGTTAGGACGGATTCCCAGGCGGGGATTTTGCGCGTTCATAGCGGCAGATTATGCAAGTAGAGGCGGGATCGGATGGCGCCGCCCCGATGATTCACCGGATAAGGTTTCGACCTTCCGCAAGAATTGCCGCGACGCGCTCCTTCGTCGGAGCTTCGGAATAAATCCTGACGAGGGGCTCCGTCCCGGAGAACCGGATCAGGAGCCAGCTCCCGTCGGTGAGAATATACTTGAACCCATCGGATAGATTGGTCTTCGCCACCGCAATGCCGGCAACCTTCTGCGGGACTTGCCCCTTTAGTTTCCTGAGAAGCCCATCGCGCTGGCTCTCCTCGATCGTGATATCGATTCTGTCGTAGTAGTGCGGTCCGACTTTCTCGAAAAGACGCGCGAGAAGTAGGGAGGGTTTCAGTTTCGTTTTACACATCAGGTCGAGAAAGAAAAGTCCCGCCAGGATGCCGTCGCGCTCGGGAACATGCCCTCGGAACGCGTAACCGCCGCTTTCCTCCCCGCCGATGATGGCGTCGGTCTCCATCATTTTAGGGGCGACATATTTGAACCCAACCCCGGTTTCATGGACAGGAACTCCGTATAACTTCCCCAATGCATCGAGCATCGAAGTCGTGGAGAGAGTCTTGACGATCGGACCTCGCATTCCGCGGATTTCCAGAAGATACATCGCAAGAAGCGCATAGACGCGAAGCTGATCGATGAAGGCGCCGTTCTCGTCGCCGATGCCGACGCGATCGGCGTCGCCGTCGGTGATGATCACGACATCGGCACCGGCCTTCTTCCCTTTTGCGAGGCCAGCATCGACATTGGGCGGGATTGGCTCCGGTCTGCTCATCTCGGGGAATGCGGGGTTCCGTTCGCTGTGAATCTCGATGATCTCCGCCTTGCCTCCCGAGAGGAGCCGCGGAAACCAGCCGGCGCCGTTCCCCCACATCGGATCGACAAGAATTTTCATCCCGGACTGCCGGATCGGCTCGAGATCGATCATTCGGTGAAGTTGTTCGAGGTAGGGAGGATCGGGATCGAATTTTTTGATAGTGCCCGAAGAAACCGCCTCGGCAAATTTCACTCGTTTCACCGATGCGATGTCGGCGGGGATAAGCTGTTCAATCTGTTTCAGGCCGTCGGGAGCGATTGCTCCGCCGGTTTCGTCCCGAACCTTGAAGCCGTTATCGGTCGGAGGGTTGTGGCTCGCGGTGATGTTAATCGCTCCAATCGCCCCCCGCGCCTTCACGCTATAGGAAATTTCCGGAGTGGGGACTCCTCCTCCGCAGAAGTGCACGTGTATTCCGTTGGCAGCGAGGACTTCGGCCGCCGCCGCCGCAAAATGTTCCGAGGCGAACCGCCGGTCTCCCCCGATCACCACTCCGCGCGACAGACGATCTGACGGGAGTTTTTTCAGCAGATAATTCGCAAACCCCTGGGCGCAGCGACGAACGTTGTCAAACGTGTAATCCTCGGCGATCCTTGCACGCCACCCGTCGGTCCCGAAGGTGATGACTGAACCCATTCATTCCCTACGTAATTGAAAGACATAAACGGAACTCGCTCAAAGCCTCCAAAAGGCCCATTAGATTACTGAATTTTGACTTTAGATCCAAAAGTAGTTAGGTTTATATTAAGAAAACAGCGCAAGTTCAATGTCCAACCAAACTCTCATATTTGACGAAGAAAAAACAAGGCAGCTCATACTCTACCTTGCTTCAAAAGTAGACATCGGCAAGACAAAGCTCATGAAGTTGTTATATCTCATCGATTTCGCCGCGTACGGGGAGATCGGAAAATCGATCACCAATGATACCTATGAACATTGGACGTTGGGACCAGTGCCAAGGAATATTTGGAGAAAATGTGGTGCTCTGCTTTCTGACATCGTGGACCAGGTTACTGAAGAGAGAGGAACCGGAAAATATACACGGTTCGTTCCAAAAATCGATCCGGATCTTTCTGTTTTTACCAAGACTGAACTAGAAATTATTGATTCGATTATCAAGAAGTATGGCACAATGTTTCAGCAGGAACTTGTCGAGTTGGTGCACGAGGAATTGCCCTTCAAGCTCACAAAGAAGGATGAGGTTATTCCATATTACCTTGCAAGCTATCGCAACCACAAAAAACTCACACCCGCACAAATCAAGAAACTCCGGGCCGACAAGGGTTACATGAAACGGCTTCGCGACGCATACAAGCTATTTAAGAAAGAACAATCGCGCCAAGACGCCGCCTGAATGCCAATTCAATATCAGTTTGACTACTCCAGACAGGCTGTCCTGTTTTTGGAGGAAAGAATTGATGAGGAAGATGCCTACAGCGATTCGATAAGAATTTTTGAAGATTTAGTCAGCCGATACCCAAAGATCGGCGATCCCCTCGACAAACCACCCCTCGTCATTCGACGCTTGCTGGTTAGAATTCCCAACCTCCGAGAGCTGGCATTCTACTATGTTATCAAAGGGAAGAGGATAGAAGTGTTTAGGGTCGAGTATTCGGAAGAGACACGCTTATAGTGAAGCCCCCTCAAGACCCGTCAAAGGAATCCACGTCTCAGAACGCACCCAGCCCCGGGAAGATTGCGTTTGTCGCCAGTTCCTCCTCGATCCGCAGTAGCTGGTTGTACTTCGCGACGCGGTCTGTGCGGCTCGCGGAGCCGGTCTTGATCTGACCGGCATTGGTGGCCACGGCCAGGTCGGCGATCGTCGTATCCTCGGTCTCACCGGAGCGATGACTGAGAATGGTCGTATACCCCGAGCGCTTCGCCATCTCGATGCAATCGAGCGTCTCAGTCAGTGTGCCGATCTGATTGACTTTAATAAGAATCGAGTTGGCAATTCCCCGTTCGATCCCCTTCGCAAGGATCTCCGTATTTGTCGCGAACAGATCGTCTCCTACGAGCTGAATTTTTTCGCCGAGCGCGTCGGTCAGGAGTTTCCATCCGTCCCAGTCATTCTCCGCCATTCCGTCTTCGATCGAAATGATCGGGTACTGTTTCACCCATGCTTCATAGAACTTCACCATTTGTTCAGGGGTCTTGGCGGATTTGTCGGATTTCGCGAACACGTACTTCTTCTTTTCGAAAAACTCGCTTGCAGCGGGATCGAGCGCCAGATAGATATCCTTGCCCGGCTTCATTCCGGCCTTTTCGATCGCTTCCAGAATGACTTCGATCGCTTCTTCGTTCGACTTGAGATCGGGGGCAAATCCCCCTTCGTCCCCGACAGCGGTATTGTATCCTTTTTTCTTAAGCACAGATTTTAGGGAATGGAATGTTTCCGTTCCCATCCGCAGCGCCTCCGCAAAATTGACCGCATCGACGGGAACGACCATGAACTCCTGAAAGTCCACGTTGTTATCGGCGTGCTTGCCGCCGTTGAGAATATTCATCATCGGGACCGGCAGGACTTTCGCATCCGGTCCTCCCAGGTACCGATAGAGCGGCGTCCCCAGAACTCCCGCAGCCGCTTTTGCAACGGCAAGCGAGACGCCCAATATCGCATTCGCCCCCAGTGTCGACTTGTTCGGCGTCCCATCGAGCTCGATCATCAGTCGATCGACGCCCACCTGATCAGTTGCTTCGAATCCGATTATTTCCTCGGCGATTTTGTCGTTGACGTTTTCGACGGCGTTCAGAACCCCTTTGCCGTCGTAGCGCATTTTGTCGCCGTCGCGAAGCTCGACGGCTTCGTGTTCCCCTGTTGAGGCGCCGCTGGGAACCGATGCGCGACCGACCGTGCCGGACTCGAGCACGACCTCGACCTCCACAGTCGGATTCCCCCGGGAGTCCAGGATCTCCCGTGCGTACACATCCGCGATAACTGCTGAGTTCTTACTCATGGGAATAGGCTCGAAAAGTGCCTGAATATCAGCAAAACTAAGGCGAAATGCAATGACAATAACGGGCCCACCGGGTACCGGGCGGTGATCTTGACTCTACGTTCTCCTCTTTATCTCTTCGAAGACCTCCTGCACGCTCAAGAGCTTCATGCACTCCATGTAACCATCGCCCTCCCGGTTGCAGAAATCAAGATGGCAGGGGTGGCACGGAACGTCCTTTCGGAGCGCAACATGTCCCGCAGACAGATCATAGTAGGGCGGCGTATACGGGAACCAGATGTTCTCTTCACCGGGGCCGAAGATGCCGACCGTCTTGGTGCCCACGGCCGCGGCGATGTGCATCGGCCCGCTGTCATTTGCGACATAAACGCGCAAGCGAGAGAGTATCGCCGCAAGCTGGCGTAAAGGCAGGACGTTTAGAAAGACGGCATTTCCAACAGCCCGGCGGGAGATTTTCTCCACAACCTCGCGGTCATTCGGTCCCTGCGTTACCACGACCTGGGCACCCAACTTCGCGTTCAACAGGTCGATCAGATCGGCAAAGCGCTCGGCCGGCCATATCTTTGCGGGCCATGTTGCGCCCGGATGAAGGCCGATGACCTTCTTTTCGGGGTCTATATTCTGCCACCGCAGATAGATCGCCGCCTCACGTTTCTCATCCTCGGTGAGGACAATCTTCGTCCGCCAGTGTGCCGGCTTCACGCCGAGAGGTTCGACGTACTGATAATGATATTCGATTGCTGTTTTTGGCCGGCCGTCGTCACGGATCTGATGAGTGTACAGTCTGCCGCGCCCCCTCACTTCCTTCCCGATGCGCATCGGGGCGCCGCTCGCCCAGGCGAGCAGCGCCGTGCGGGGGTTGGAAAATAGATCGATGAACACGTCGAACCTTCCTTTGCGAAGCCGACGGATCACGCGGAATTGTTCAAGAATTCCCGGCTTGTCGAAATCGAACGCAATCAGTTCATCAAGATCGGGGTTGTGTTCAAGAAGCGACACTGCGCCCCGCTCCGCCAGGTAGGCGATGTGGGCGTGTGGAAACGTCTCCCGGAGCGCATGGACGACCGGGGTCGTCAGGACGACGTCGCCGATGAATTTCATACGGGAGATCAGAATGCGTTCGATCTTTTGCATGGCAGAAAATAGCGAACCGGACTCCGAGATGCAATGAGCCGCGTGTGAGGTTTTGCGGCGAGCGGAAAGCGCGAGTGGCTTCGACTATGGAGTTGCTTCCAGGAATTTCCCTCCATCCTTCTCAAACCAACCGCACCGGTCGATCCAATCATCGATCCTCTGGGCGGAAGCCGCATTGCTAATAAAATTCAATGCTTGCCAGAAATGGGCGCGCGCCTTCTCGAAATTCTTAAGGCGGAACTGGGCTTCGCCGATCATCCGCTCCGTGCGCGCGTCCATAATCGCGGAGGGTAATTTTCCCGCGACCGGTTCCAGAAGCTCGACCGCTTTTTCAAACATCCTCATCCGAAGATAAAGTCCGCCTTCCAGATAGGAAACGACGGGATTGGCCGATCGCCGCCTAAGGCCGTTGAGGAGTTGAAGTGAAGCTGAATCGTTCGGGGATCCAACGAAGAACTCGCGCAATGAACCGCGCAGCTCAGGATCGTCAAGTACCGCGATCCGGACTGCGGCAGCTTCATCGAGGGGTTCAGAGAGGTCGAGCGCGAGGACCTCCTGATAGGCATTCTTCGCGCCGGCAACGTCGCCCTTATGCCAGAGGGCGTCTCCGTATAGCAGATTTAAATTGAGAAGTCCGGTCC
This sequence comes from Bacteroidota bacterium, assembly GCA_035635475.1. Taxonomy (GTDB): domain Bacteria; phylum Bacteroidota; class Ignavibacteria; order UBA10030; family SZUA-254; genus VBOC01. The sequence goes on from DASQAZ010000092.1 coordinate 20,264, forward strand.
GGTGGAGAGAATCGATCACGGGAGAATTAAGGAGCTGCACGACCGTGTCGTACCGGCCGGCAGTATATGCGGAGCGCACAAGCCCCGCATACGACTCCGAGTTCCAGCTCGTGCGGAGCCCCTCAGAGAAATCCTCCATCGCAGCCGCCGGGTCATGCATCGCAAG
>DASQAZ010000093.1:0-29674 GCA_035635475.1 Bacteroidota bacterium
TCGCTGATGACGTGGATGTGATGTATTTCAGCGTTGAGGACACCCGGACCATCAAGCAGACACTGAGCGCTCTCCAGACGAAATTGTTGTACTCGATGACGCTGCTGCAGAGTGCGGAGGCCGAGCCGACACTCAGCCAGACCGAAGCGGTGAACGAAGAGGAGCAGGCGGCGCGTGGGATGGTGGATTGGTGGGAGAAATTCAAGCAAAGCGGTTTCCTCGAAATAAACAAAAACCTGCGTCGCCTGGGCTTGAAGCCCCTGCAAACCGAGCGATGACTGCCGGCGTATCGAGAGCAACTTCGGGCCGGTTCGAATGAGCGGAAAGCGTTTGCACCGGGTGGTCGCGGCAGGTGTCTTTGCCGTTTCTGCAGCCCAGTTCCTCTCGACTGCCCAGCCATCGGTCTCGTTCTGGGATCCGGGCGAGATTTCGGCTGCGGCGTATCTGCTCCAGATACCCCACCCCCCGGGCGGGCCCCTCTTCTCCCTCGCCGGTCGGTTCTTCTTCCTGCTCCCGTTCCCGGGCAATATTGGTTTCCGTGTGAATGTTGTCTCTGCCCTGTGCAGCGCCTGTTCGGTTCTCCTGTTGTACCTCGTGGCCGTCAAGCTCATCGCAGGATGGAAACGCCGGGTTTTCGGTTCTCCTGCGGATGAGCCCGTCACATACGCGTGCGCGGCCATCGGTGCGCTCGGACTCTCGTTCTGCGACACGTTTTGGTTCAACGGAGTCGAATCCAACTATTTTGCCGCGAGCACGTTCCTGTACGCGCTGATCGTCTGGCTCATGCTGATCTGGAACGAACGCGCCGAAGACCGCTATAACGGCGTGTATATTTTATTGATTGCTTTCCTCGTGGGCCTTTCACCCGGCGTGCACCTCATGAGTGTCGTCTCGATCGCGGCCGTCGTGATGCTCATTTTCTTCCGGCGATCGGTGAACGATGATGCCGCCTGCAGGAAGAGCGGTTACTTGTTTCTCGCACACGTTGCCATCCTCCTTGCCGTCGCGGCGGCAATGTGGGCGAATCAAGCGAATCCGCAGCCGCCTACTCCGGATGAGAGCCATCAATTTGATAACAATTTCAAGCTCGTGATGGGAGGAATCAGTCTTCTCATCGCAGTCTTTTTCTGGAAACGCGTTTTCAATAGAAATTCCTTCTATCTCGCCGTCCTGTCGGGAGGAATAGCGATGGCTGTTGCCTATCCGGGCATCGTGAAACTGCTGCCGGCGCTCCTCAGGGAGGTTGCCGGCGATAATAGCGCCGTCGGATTGCTCGCCCTTGTCGCAATCCTGATGCTTCTCGGCTATCTCGCCTACTGGTCGTTCAAGAAACGGATGATTGTGATCCATTCCGCGGCCCTCTGTGTCATCCTCGCGATACTTGGATTCACGACCTACACGCTGATTATTATCAGAGCGAACCAGGATCCCCCGATGAACGAGAACGAGCCGAAGACATTTTCCGGTCTGGTCACATACCTCAACAGGGAGCAATACGGAGAGTTCCCCATATTTAAACGGCGATGGTCCGATCAGGCGCAACACCAGACCACGTATACGAACTATTCCAGCGACCTTGATTTTTTTTGGCGCTATCAGATGGATCACATGTTTAACCGGTATGTCTTCTGGAACTTCATCGGGCGGGAATCGACCGTCCAAGACACCGGCGTACGTTGGGGACAGCTCTTCGGGATTCCATTTGTGCTCGGCCTCCTTGGCGTTTACTTCCACTTCAAGAATGATTGGAGGATGGCATCGATCTTCCTCATTCTATTCATCCTCATGGGATACCTCATCGCATTTTACCAGAACCAGCAGGAATCCCAACCGAGGGAGCGCGATTATTTCTATTGCGGCGCCTATTTCGTCTTCGCCGTCTGGATTGCTCTCGGCATGAGGGGCCTCGTCGACATCATCGGCCGGCGTCTGGGCTCATCGCGAACGCTCATGCCGGTGACCGCAGCGGTGCTCGCACTCGGTTGCATACTGGTTCCGGGAAGAATGCTCCAGACGAATTACTTCACGCATGATCGGTCGAAAAATTGGGTGCCGTGGGATGCCGCCTACAACCTGCTCCAGAGCTGCCTGCCGGACGGAATCCTTTTTACCAATGGGGACAACGATACATTTCCCCTCTGGTACCTCCAGGAGGTGGAGGGGGTCCGTCAGGATGTCCGCGTTGTCAATCTGAGTCTGGTCAACATGAACTGGTATATCCGCGAATTGAAGCACCAGGAGCCGTTCGGCGCCAGGAAAATAGCCCTGAGTCTGACGGACGCACAAATCAATCAGATCCAGCCCAGGCGCTGGCAGCCGCGGCCGATCATCTTGCCGGTTCCCAGGGATGTAATCCGGGAATTCGGAGTGACCGACACCGCTGTAATCAATCGCGGGGCAATCTCATTCACGATGCCGGCGACGTTGAAGTTCGGCGACATCCAGGCGATCCGGGTTCAGGACATCATCGTCAAGGACATCGTGGAGCAAAACGCATGGAAACGGCCGATTTATTTCGCGATGACCTGTTCGGAGGACACGAAGATCGGCATCGACGATTATCTGCGGCTCGATGGGTTTGCGTACCGGGTCGTCCCGATGAAGCGAAATCCCGACCCGAATAATGAGCCCATCGACGAACCTGTGTTGAGAAAGGACCTCCTGGAAGAAAATCCGGGATTCAGCAGAACCTTTCAGCCCGGATTCAAATTTCGCGGTTTGAACGACCCGCACATATTTCTGGATGAGAATGAAATCCGATATGTCCAGAATTATCGTTATCTGTTCGCGAGGCTTGCCTCGCACTACCTCTCCGTTGGCGAGAACAAGGATCTGGCGGTCAGGACTCTCGATCAGATGCAGCGGGTGATCCCGCCCCGCGTGGTCGAGATGGACTACCGGCTGCTGTACAGCGTGGCAAATCTCTATTTCACCGCGGGGGCTGTCCCGCAATACCGCGCCCTGGCAGATACTCTTGAGAAGATTGCGTTGAAACGGGTCGACGAAAATCCCTCCGAGGTCTCAGGATACTTCAATCCGTACAGGATCCTCGCCGACCTCTACGAGAAGAACGGAGAATACCAAAAAGCCGGAGGTATTTTCGAGCGCTTGGCGGCAATCGATCCGGGAAACGCACAACTTCAGAAGGAGATCGAACGGTTCCGGGAATTAGCCCGGAAACAAGACTCGACGGCATCGTCCGGGGAGAAGAAGTAGTTGACTGGCGTTCATGGCTGACATCGAGCCGCCCGGCGCCCTCTATTCCCGCCTGAACAAGGTCACGCTGCTCGCCCTGTTGGGCCTCGCGGTTGTCTTTTCCTTCCGCGAGATCTCTGTGTCCGATCTCGGGTTCCACTTGCGGGCGGGGGAGTGGATGCTCGAGCACCTGAAGTTTCCCGAGAAGGATCTGTTCACGTACACGGCCGCCATGAATGATTATGTCGACATGGACTGGCTCTACCAGGTGCAGGTCGCACTGACGAAGAAGCTATTCGGCGAGTTTGGGCTTGTGCTCGTCAGCGCGCTTCTCGTGGCCGGAGGTTTTGCGGTCGCGCTCGTCAGATGCCACCGGCAGCGCCCGATCCGGGAAACGGCGTACTGGCAAGTGACGACCTTCCTGGCGATACTGGCGGCGGCGGCGCTCTTCGGGACGAGCCCTCACGCCTTCTCCTGGCTGTTCCTCAGCTTGACAATTCTCATCCTCGAAGAGTCGTCGGAACGGGGAACCAGAAGTCTGGTGTTCCTTCCGATCGTCTCGCTCCTCTGGACGAATACTCACTCGGCCTTTATCCTCGGATGGATTGTGATTGCCAGCTACGTCATCGGCGTTGCATGGCGGGACAAGAAAATCTGGACGCCGCTGACGGCCTACGGGCTTCTTTCCATCCTGATTTCTTTTGCCAGTCCATATGGTTTGAAGGGTGTCGAGCTGCCTTTCCAGCAGCTTCAATTCCTCCAGGCGCACCGTTCATTCGCCGGTGCGCTTGCCGAGAACCGCTCGCCGCTGGAGCTCGAGGGTTATCTCGTCAACGGCAGGTTTGCCCTTCTCCAGCCCCTGCTCGGCTTCCATCTCTTCGCCGTTGTTTCGGGTGCTGCCTTCATCAGTTCCCTGAGGAGAATTCAATTACACCAGTTCATTATTTTCCTTCTTCTTGGGTACGTCGCCCTGCTGGGAGTCAAGAACGTCGGCTACTTCGTCTTCGCGGTCCTCCCCTGGACACTCGGATGCCTGCAACCCAGCGGAGCTGCCGGGCCGGGTTGGGTGAGGCTCATCCCGGGGTTTAGCCGGGCGCGCTTCCAGACGATGCTGGCCGTCGTGACGATCGTTGCTTCATTATTCCTGATCCAGGCGATCGTCACCAACGCGTATTACCTGAATGACCGGTCCAACAATCGCTTCGGCTTCCGGTATAATGAACACTCGCAGCCGACTGAAGCGGCAGAGTTCCTCCGCCGGAACAAACTTGAGGGAAGGATTCTGAATCAGTTCACTCTTGGCGGGTTCCTGATCGGGGCAATCCCTCAGAGGGTTTTCATCGATGGGAGAAACGAAGTGATGGGGGATCGGCTCTCCGCCGAATACTCCATCCTCTGGAATGGGATCGATAAGAAACCTCTTCTCGAGAAATACAACCCTGAAATTGTTATTGTGCCTCATCAATCCGAATTCCTGTGGGTCCATTACATGCGAAAAGACACGCTGTGGAGGCTCGTGCATTTCGACGAACTGGCCGCCATTTACTTAAAGAAAGGCTACGCCGACAGCGTCCCTTCCATCCGTGCCGGCGACCGGCTGGGGGGCTATCAGCCGGTGCAGGGCTCCCGGATCGACAGCGTGCTCAGACGCAGCGATGCCTCGACAATTTCTCTGTTTTCGTTTCGGGAGCGATATTTTCCGCAGAAGGAGGTCGGCTTGTCGACATTTTGCTATTATGATGATGCCTTTGATGCCGGAATTCAGTATGGACTTAACGCGCTGTTGCTGAGCACGGTCCCGTGTCCGGAAGTCTACTATAACCTGGGGCACAATTTCTTTGAGAACAAGGACTTCAACCGTGCTGCATACTGCTATGAGCGGTTCCTCCGGACGAATGACGACGCACTGGCGCGCGAGCGGCTCCTGAGGATTCGGTCCCTTCAGCCTGCCTCCGTGGAATGAGCGCGGGCGCGATCACGCACCTGCCGGTGCGCTCGAGTAAGATTCCCTGTTTGGCGGCCGCTTGCGCTGTCTTCGCACTGGTGGTTTATTCCGGCTGCAACAACGGCGTTTCCACCGCCGTCGAGCCGACGCGACCGAGAGTTGCGTCGTTGGTCGCGGTGAACGGAGATCGGAGCGTGGTCCTTGGCTGGACGACCGCCTCAGGCGCGCTGGCCTATCAGATCCACCGGAGCACGGGGTGTTGCTTCACGCCCACATCGCAGACGCTCCTTACTGTCCTGCCGCCTAGTGCGACAACATATCTGGATTCACCGCTCGTGAACGGGCAGCGCTATTACTACCGGATTGTTCCGATGGGGGAGGGAGGACGACGCCCCGGCAGCGGCGGGAATTCGACCGTCGCGAGGCCCTATGACTACAGCAGTGTTCCTGAGATCAGTTTCTCGAACCACGTCCAGCCGATCTTTCTGAGCGGCTGTGCGGTAAGCGGATGTCATGACCGTTCCGCTCCGGGGAACAAAAAACCGACTCCGCCGGGCGCCGACAGCGAACAGTTCTCGCTGGCGAATTGGGAGGATTTCTTCGCCGGCAGGGATCATGGGGGTCTCGTCGTTCCGTATCGGGCAAACAAGAGCCACATGATCTACCATCTGAATTCTGATACGCTCCTGGCGCCGGTCTCGATCCCGCACATGCCTCCGATCGCCGGGATCAGCATTCCGCCCCTCCAGCTCGGCGTCATCATGCGGTGGATTGATGCCGGGGCGGCGGACGATTACGGTGCGGTTGCATTCACGGCCGACCCGCAAGGCAAGGTCCTGGTGACAAACCAGGCAGAGGACCTCATCGCTGTGATCGATATCGCCACAAACCTCGTTGCGCGGTATATCCAGGCTGGCGTCGCGAATGTATTCATCCAGCCGCCTGCGGCCCCGCATAACGTAACCGTAGACAAGGCCCACGGTTATTACTACGTAAATCTTGTCGGAGGAGGGAAAGTCTTGAAGTTCCGGCTGGCCGACAATGCGAAGGTGGGGGAAGTCTCCGGAATTTTGTCACCGACACAAATTGCGCTGAGCGAAGGCGGCGACACCGGCTATGTTGCGCAGTTTGCCTCGGGCGTGAATTCGATCCGGCTATTCGACACCCGGACGATGGCGCTGATCGGACAGGTCTCGGCGCTCTACGTCGATAAACCGCACGGGGTCCAGCTCACTCCCGACAGGAGGGAGCTCTGGGTGACCGGAAATTTGTCGGACAACATCATGGTCGTCAATCTTCAGGATTTCTCGACGAAGCTCATTCAATTGAACAATCAGGCGCCCGGCTCAGGGGGCGCGCTCCTCCCGTATCAGACGGTCATGACAGCAGATAACAAGTTTGTTTATGTCAGCTGCCAGCGCAGCAACGAGGTCCGGCTCATCAGCAGAGATTCCCTGGCGGTGGTGAAAGTGATCCCGGTCGGACAATATCCCCTGATCCTTGCCATCAGTCCAGACGGCCGGTATGTCTACTCGGCCAATCGCAATTCAAACAGTGTGTCGGTGATCCGGACGGGGGTGGATTCGGTGGTGGCGACGATACCCGACGTGGGACCCCAGCCGCATGGCATTGATATTACGCCGGACGGCCGCTTCGCCTATGTCTCGTGTGAAAACGTGACGGCGGCAGTGCCGCCGCATCATCCGACATCCGGGAGCAAGATACCGGGCTTCGTGGCGGTGGTGGATCTGGCCACCAATCAGGTGGTCAAGACCATTGAGGTCGGGGCTTTTGCCGCGGGGGTGGCAGTTGTTCGGTAGCCGGGAGGGCTACTTGCCTTTCCGGATGTAGATGTCTCCGTTGAAGTTTTTGAACTGAACTTCGGCGCCGCCGCCGTTGATGGTTCCGGTCATCATCTTCTCGAGCGTGACCCTGTACTTACCGCGCTTACCGCGCTCGTTCTCCTCCATCTTGGTCGTGGATGTCGACAGCTTGATGTCGAAGTCGCTGTAAATCTCCCCCTGTTCGGTCTTCATTTTGACCGTTGCTCTCACATCGGATGGAAACGTGACGTCGATAGTGCCGTTCAGGGAACTGAACGACATCGATTTCTGGGGATTTACTCCCGTGAAGGTGACGGTGATATTTCCGTTGAGGGCGTCGACAACGGCGGAACCGTTGACGTCCGAAATTTCGATCGAACCGTTCGTGTTGCTTGCCTCCAGATCGCCGTTGACGTGTGAGACCTTGATCACCCCGCTGTTGATCGTGGAGAGCTTCATTGATGTCCTGGGGGGGACTTTGATCGTCAGGTTGATCGTTCTGGAGCCTCCCATGCCGCCGGTCCCGACCGTCACCTCGTTGTTGTCTTCTTCCACCGTCAGCCCGGTGCTCGTATTCGCGATCCTGTGGAGCCCCCGCGTCTTTTCAGTCTTCTCGGACTCCTGCCCGTCATCGTCCTCTTTGCTGGTGTTGCCCTCAACGACGATCTCTTTGCCGGAATATCCCTCGACCGTGATGCTGCCGGAGATGAGGCCTACTTTCAGAAATGCCGGCCTGGAAGGGTCGGACAAAGGAACCGTCAGCCGGTCGCCCGTATCCGTCTGCGGAAACAATTGTTCGCTCGCGCAAACCGTGAGGATGATGAGCAGGCACAGCAGGATGGCATGTTTCATGAGACTAGCTCCTGATTCTGGTGATGGACGAATACATCTTCACGACACGTCATTGTTGATATTTTACAATGTAAATATCTCCGTTCAGCGTGTCAAAAAAAAGCTCGGGGCCGCCGTGGCCGACTCTCACCCTGAACGAATCGCTGTTCCGAAAGACCTTCTTTCGTTCGTGCCGCTTCTCCGTGAACGATGCTGCGGGGAGGCTGGTGACCGTGTAGTCGGTGTAGACCTCGCCGTTGAATGTCTTGAGACGAAGATCGGCAGAAAGATCCTCGGCAAATTCAGCATCAAGACGACCGTTGATCGTTTGAAAAGTAGAATTGGAGGCGGGATTCTTAGTGAACTCGACCTTGATATCCCCGTTCACGGTTGAAAAGCTCCCCGAGCCGGCAATTCCGCTCATGGTGATTCCGCCGTTCACATTCTCAATGTGGAATGCTCCTTCCACATTCTTCACAGAAACGGCCCCGTGATTCACCGTCTTGAGGGACAGGTCCGTTTCCGCCGGGACCTTGAGCTCAAAGTCGTATTCGACGTCGTAACCGTAGTAGTCCCTGCCCCTGGAATGAATGGATCCGTCAGAACACCGCCAGGGGGTGTCGACGTAGATGAGGATCCTGTCGGGTTCCTCGGAAATTTCGAGGTGAACCTTTTGCTTTGCGACCTCGATTCGAGCTTCAGATTCCCCTCGAATGGTCTGGTGGGCGACGAGCTCGACTCCATTTCCGGTGGCACCTGCAACGCTGATCGAGCCGCTGATATTGTCGACCACGAGACGTTTTCTCCCTCCCGAGGGAGCTGAAAACGTGAAGGTCTTGCGGATCTGTTGTTCATAAACCGCCTGTCGGGCGGCCGCGCAGGGCGAGAGGGCCTGCCACAAGAGGACACCCGGTATCACGAGTGAAAGGTTCGTCATGGCGCTGTCTCAGCTCAGTTGTTCGATTCCTTGTTCGATTTTCTTTTTCACGGCCTTGTTTACCTCCGGATCCTGTATCATCCGGCGGAGCGTATCGATGGACGCCTTATCCTGCATCTGGACGATCAGATCGATCATAGCCATCTGTACCAGGGGCGAGGATTGCCTGTGCAGCGATTGGATCAAATCGCGCCGGGTATCCGATTGATTGGCATTTCTGGAGAGGGCGTCCAAGGCGGCGAGGCGCACGTTCACATTCGGATCGTACTTCAGCGTCTCGAGAAGGATTTTTGTGATCTCGGCATCCGGTTCCGCAATCTGGTAGCTCAGGCTCACCCCGCGAAGGCGCTCGCTCGCCGATTGCTGCTGAAGAAGCGACATCGCCAGAAGCCGGCTCATCCCGATTACTTCCTGGTGCAATTGAGTCAACTCCGCGCCGTCGGTACGTTCATGCTTGAACTGATAGCCAAGAAGAACTCCGGCAGCGACTGCGGCGAGTGTTAACGCGAACTGGAAAACCGGCCGCCTGGGGAACAGACGCGTCAGCCAGCCGTCGCCTGCCGCCTCCCGTCGGGCAGTAGCCCGGTGATCCGTCTGTTGATGCGTCTTTAGCATGTCGTAGAATCGTGCCCGGACCGATTCATCGGGCGCTTCATCGGGGAGCCGCCCGAGTGACTCCCAGAGGGTATTGATCGCAAGGAATTCGCTTCGACAGGATGCGCAACCCGCAAGATGGGCGCGAATCCGCTCGCTCGTCTCGCCGTCGAGATTCCCGGAGATAAACCCTGTCAGATCGTCGCTGACGTGTTCGCTGGTCATGCCGGTGTTTCTCCTGAAAGTTGATAAAAAATCTGGCGCAAATCGTTCATGGCACGATGGACGCGGACTTTCACCGCATCGACCGAGCATCCGAGCACTTCCGCGATGGCATTGTATTTCAGGTTCTGGTAGCGGCTCATGAGAATAATTTCGCGCTTCTCCTCGGGAAGCCTGGCGAGGGCCACGTTGAGCAGCGAGACGCTCTGCTTGAACTCCGCGCTGTCCCGGTAGGGAGGATCCTCGGCCTTGTCGTGCAATTCGCCATCAAACGTTAGTTCATGCCTTTGTTGTTTGCCACAATCGATCCGGACGTTGCGGGCGATGTGATACAGCCACGGAGCAAAATCTCCTTCCCCCCGGAACGTGTGCCGGTATTTCAGAATCCGCAGAAACACCTCCTGAACCATATCCTCGCTGAGCTCGCGATTACGCGTCAGCCGGAGGTAATGATTATAAAGCCCGACATGATGCCGCTCGAAGAGCGGAGCGAGTTTATCGAGCCCGCCGTCGCGCACTTCCAGCATCAATTGCGTATCCGTGGGTGAATTCACTTCCGCCCGTTGATGAGGATCCCTTTAAGTTATAAACCGTGGTTTGGGGGAAAGGTTACAGAGAATATTGCAAATATGGCCAAACGATCCAAATAGGCGTTGCCGGCCCCTCCGGCTGAATCCTTTATTTTTCTTGACAATTTAGCGTGAACATGCTATTTTACGTCACACGAAACTTCATAGGAGGACATCACATGAGATTCTCATTATCCGCAGTCATTTTGCTTGTTGCGGCGAGCATGGCAACGGCGGGGAATACCCCCAAGGAGAGCAAGCCGAACGCGGGTTTCGACAAGCTTAAGGCTCTCGAGGGAACCTGGAAGGGAAAGGACGAAAACGGAAACCCGGTCGGGATCACCTACAAATTGGTTTCGGCGGGGAGTGCGATTATGGAAACCCTCGATATGGCCCAAAACAAGGAGGCGATGGTGACCATGTACCATGTTAATAACGACAGACTGATGATGACGCATTATTGCTCGCTCGGGAACCAACCGAGGATGCGCGCCGATCGAGCCCCCAAGGCGGCCAATACGCTGGCGTTTTCCTATATAGATGCGACAAACCTCTTAAGCCCGGATGATGACTATATGGCGAAACTTGTCTTCACTTTCAAGGACGCCGACCATTTCAGCCAGACGTGGACCCTCCATTCCAAAGGGAAAGGGGAGCACCCCTCGTTGTTTGAATTCGAACGGGCGAAGTAAGCGACTCACGATCATAAACCGAGGAGGAAGTATATGGGTAAACCTGTTGTTCATTTCGAAGTGATGGCTAAAGATGCCGGTCGCGCTCAGGAATTCTATGGTTCGCTGTTCAGCTGGAATATCAATGCGAATAACCCGATGAAGTACGGCCTTGTAAACACAGGCTTGAAAAAGGGGATCAACGGCGGCATCGGACAAGTCGACAGGAATACCCGGCCGTACACGACGTTTTACGTCGAAGTTGAGAATCCGCAGAGCTATCTGGACCGTGCGGTCAGTCTCGGCGGCAGGGTGGTCATTCCGGTGACGGAGATTCCCAACATGGTGACATTTGCTCAGTTTGCCGACCCGGAAGGTAATGTCGTCGGCCTGGTAAAGAGCGCGCAGGCGATGAGGGTCAGGGCGCCGAAGCCGGCGAGCCGAAAGAAAACAGGGAGACGGCAAACCCGGCGGGGGTGATGTACAGAGGCTGATCTCCATGTAGATTCCGCCGGGATTGGCGAGGGATGCTTCTTGGATTACAGAATTGCAAACACTATTTGTCAGGCGAAGCGTTGTCGACCGTTGACCTCTATACCGCATCTCCGCTCATCGCCATTACCGTCCTTGTCCTGATCGTTCTCTTGGTCGAAGCCCTGCTGAAGCAAGGACACAACCTGAGTTTTTGGGTCAGTGTCTCCGGCTTGCCGATCTGTGCGATTCTCGCCGTCATGTCGTATGGCACGCCGCGCACTGCGTTCAATCAGATGCTCGCCGGGGGCGGTTATGCGAGCCTTTTTGCCGCCCTCTTTGTTGTTGCGGCGCTTCTGACGATTATCCTCTCACGTGACTATCTGCGACGGGAACATGCCGAGTATGGCGAGTTTTATATTCTCATACTGTTCTCGACTCTCGGCATGATGTTGATGGCTGCGGCCGCGGATCTGATCATTACCTTCCTTGGACTGGAGCTCATGTCGGTTTGCCTGTATGTGCTCGCGGGTTTCACGCGGAAGAGGGTGATATCAAACGAATCATCGCTCAAGTACTTCCTGCTCGGGGCGTTTGCAACCGGATTTCTTCTCTACGGCATCGCTTTCGTCTACGGCGCGGCGGGCACCACGAACATTCGCGCAATCGTCGACAATATCCCGGCCATCACGGCCTCACCGCTTCTCTGGACCGGCCTCGGCTTGCTGCTTGTCGGACTCGCGTTCAAGGTCGGCGCGGTTCCTTTTCATATGTGGATTCCCGATGTTTACCAGGGGTCGCCGACTACTGTTTCCGGCTTTATGTCGACCGGCGCGAAGGCGGCAGCCTTTTCCGCCTTTGTCATCGTGTTCGCCCACCCGCAGCTTGAACAGCATGAGCAGTTAAGGACTGTGCTTGCGGTGATTTCCGCCGCCTCCATGATCCTCGGGAATATCGTGGCGATCGCGCAATCGAACATCAAGCGCATGCTTGCCTATTCGAGCATCGCGCATGCGGGATACATGCTCACCGGGTTGGCGGCGGCAAATCAGACCGGGAGGGATGGGGTCGTCTTTTATCTGATCGCCTACACATTCATGAACCTCGGCGCGTTTGGGGTGCTTTCGGCCCTTGAACAAGAGGGAGAAAGGAACCTGACGTTCGATGATTACGCCGGGCTGGGCACCAGGAGGCCCTTTATTGCCGCGTTGATGTCGGTGTACATGCTTTCGCTCGCCGGGATTCCTCCTTTTGCGGGTTTTTTTGGAAAGTATTATGTGTTCGCCGCAGCCCTCCAGTCACACATGGCCTGGTTGGCGATCGTGGGAGTTCTCACGAGCGTTGTCTCGGTGTATTACTATCTGCGTTTGGTGATGGTGATGTATTTCCAGGAAGGGGTCACATCTGACGCCAATGTTCCTTCCCGAATCAGCCTCGCGACGCTGGCGGCTTCGGCGGTAGTGGTGACCGCCCTGGGAATCTACCCTTCAGGAATTCTGACGATCATCAATAACCTCCCCTAATCGGTGGAACTTCTCGTCACTTCTCATGAGATGCAGGAGTTTGACCGCATCGCCACGAAGAAGCTGAAAATTCCGGGCATCGTTCTCATGGAGAATGCGGGCGCAGGCGTTTTCCGCATGATCCAGAGGCACTTCGGATCCGTCGCCGGCAGGACGTTTGCCGTTCTCTGCGGAAAGGGGAGCAATGGCGGCGATGGCTTTGTGGCAGCGCGGCACCTGTTCAATCACGGCGGGCGCGTCCTGGTCGTGCTGGTCGGCAAGCGAACCGACCTCAAACGCGACGCCAGGGCGAATTATGAATGCATCCGCAGGATGGAGGCGCGGCTCGAAAAAGGGGGCAGACTTAAAATTAAAGAAGTCAAGTCAGGTCAGGGTCTCCGCATGCTCCCTGAAGCCGAGTACCTAATTGATGCCCTCTTTGGGACCGGATTTTCCGGTAACGTGAAGGGGATCTACAGGCAGGCCATTGAATGGATCAACGGACGCCGCTCGACGAAGATCAGCGTGGATCTTCCGTCTGGGGTCGATGCAAACAATGGCGAGATAGGAAACGTCGCCGTCCGGGCGGATTTGACTGTAACAATGGGCTTGAAGAAGATCGGCCTTGTCACTGGAAAAGGTAGGGGTTATGTGGGGACCCTTGAGGCTGTTGATCTTGGCATAGATGGAGTACTCGCGCCGAAGGGATCGACATTCCTCGTGAACTCTATTGACGTCAGAAGAGTCCTCCCCCGCAGACCGCTCGACGCACATAAGCACAGCGTTGGAAAAATTTTAATTTTGGCCGGGTCGCGCGGCTTGACGGGAGCAGCTGCAATGACGTCTGCCTCCGCGATGCGCGCGGGAGCAGGGGCGGTGATTCTCTGCACACCCCAATCGGTCTACCCGATACTCGCCCGGAAACTGACCGAGGTGATGGTAGAACCTATGCCGGAGACCCCGGACGGTAGCTTGAGTCTGGACGCCTATCAGGCAGCCCGCAAGCACTTTCAATGGGCGGACGTCTTGATCATCGGCCCCGGCCTTTCACGGATCGAAGAAACACAACGCCTCGTCTGGAAGGTCGTTACAGAGTTCGGGAAGCCGATGGTTATTGACGCCGACGCGTTGAATGCGCTTGCGGAGAAGGTGTCTCTGCTCAAACGCCGGAAGAATCCGGATATTATCGTCACACCCCATACCGGAGAGCTTTCGCGTCTCAGCGGGATGCCGGCCCAGGAGATAGAACGGGAGAGGGTTTCCGTGGCGCGCCTCCTCGCCAAGCAATTGCATGTTACATTGATATTGAAAGGCGCCCCGACGGTGACGGCCTCAGAAACCGGGCTTGTGCTCGTTAATCCGACCGGGAATCCGGGCATGGCAACCGCCGGAGCCGGGGATGTGCTCGCGGGCGTGGTCGGTGCATTGTGGGCCCAGGGTATGGGCCGGACGGACGCGGCATTTGCCGGAGTCTTTGTCCATGGTTATGCGGGGGATCGCGCGAAAAATGAATTGGGTGAGAGGGGCTTGATGGCTACTGATATCGCACGGCATATCCCGGCTTCTATCTTAGAAATCGAAGGGGCCGCGTGACCGAGCGGGCCAGGCATTTCCTTGAATATCGCCTTCCTGCAATTCTATGGGCGCTCGTTATCTTCGTCGCGTCCTCAATCCCGGGTTCCAAATTCCCAAAGTTCATACTCAAAATCGATGACAAGGTCATTCATATATCGATCTTCCTCGTGCTCGGCCTCCTTGTGTTTCGTGCTCTTGAACCGCGGATCAGGAAAAACTCATTCGACTGGCTCCGCGCCGTTATTTCCACTTCGGTCGTTACCGCGTACGGAGCGCTGGATGAAATCCATCAGATGTTCGTTCCCGGGCGCACTGCCGATTTTCGGGACGCAGCCGCGGACGCCATTGGCGCGGTTTTGTCGGCGTTGGTTCTCTATTTCCTCTTCCGGCTGGGAGAGCCGCGCCCTCGCCGTTAATCTGTGCTTTGCATTTTGAACCGAAAATCCGTAGTTTGAAGTGAGAATGGAGTATCACATCGAGGGCAGGGATCACAATGCTCGTGCCGGAGTGTTGGGCACTGATCATGGCCCGATCCATACCCCTGCGTTCATGCCGGTGGGCACTCAAGCCAGCGTGAAGGCTCTCTCTCCGAGGGAGTTGGTTGAAATTCAAACGTCTGTTATCCTGTGCAACACGTACCACCTGTATCTCAGACCTGGGGCCGACGTTATTCGCAGGTCCGGGGGCTTGCACCGGTTTATGGGGTGGGACAAACCGATTCTCACCGACAGCGGCGGATATCAGGTGTTCAGTCTCTCCGCGCTTCGAAAAATCGAGGAGGAGGGTGTTCAGTTTCGTTCCCACGTAGACGGCTCCGTCCATCGCTTTACACCCGAGTCGGTCGTCGACATCCAGCGCCAGCTCGGATCGGACATCGTGATGGTACTGGATGAGTGTACCCCGTATCCCTGTACCGAGGAATATGCAAGGAATTCCAACGATCTCACGGTCCGATGGGCAACGAGAAGCCGCTCCCGATTCGCCGGCTCCGGGCCCTTGTATCAACACAATCAGTCCCTGTTCGCTATCGTGCAGGGCAGCGTTTATCCGGAGATCCGCGAACGCTCTGTTCGCGCATTGATCGAGATGGATTTTGACGGTTATGGTATCGGGGGGTTGGCCGTCGGTGAACCTGCCGACGCCATGATGCAAATCGTTTCCCTCTGCGCCGGATTGCTTCCGGAGGAGAAACCGAGATATTTAATGGGCGTCGGAACGCCGGCGAATCTCCTCGACGGTATCGAACGCGGTATTGACCTGTTCGATTGCGTCCTTCCGACACGAAACGGCCGTAATGGAATGATTTTCACACGGACGGGCCCGATCAATCTTATGAATGCCCGCTATAAGTTCGATCTGTCGCCCATCGATGAAGCATGCGGGTGTTACTCCTGCGGGCACTTCACGCGGGCGTATCTGCGGCACTTATTTCAAACGAAAGAAATTCTCGGGTTGAGGCTCGCGACACTGCACAACCTATACTACTACCAGCAGCTCATGCGCGATGCGCGGAACGCGATCATGGATGCGAGATTCGCCCCGTGGAAGGAAGAGCAGTTACAACTGTTAGACAGGCAAGAATCAATGTACGCTTGATTACTCACCATGGATTGGAGGATCGATTGAACGTTAACCGGATATTAATGATGACTCCACAGGGAGGCAACGGAGGCGGGGGGATGTTCAGCACCGTGATCATGTTTTCGTTGATCATTCTGATTTTTTATTTTTTGATTCTTCGCCCCCAACAGAAGCGGCAGAAAGACCGCCAGAAGCTGTTGGAGAGCGTCCAGAAGGGAGATCGGGTTGTCACGGTCGGGGGATTGCACGGAACGGTCGTCGGACTGGAAGAGAAGACCGTTCTTGTCCAGGTGGCGGATAACTTGAAGCTGAAATTCGAACGGACGGCGATCTCGAGTGTGGCGCGCGGTTCGGATTCTGTCGCGAAGTGAGACTATTTGCGCCAGCCGGCAAATCGGTATTGTGATGAAGCATCAGGAACATACCTTCAGCGGAATTGACGAGGCGGTCGCGGAGATCAAGGCCGGGAAGGTCTTGATCGTCGTCGATGATGAGGACCGGGAAAACGAAGGCGACTTCGTGGTCGCGGCCGATAAATGCACGGCCGAAACGATCAACTTCATGGCGACACATGGCCGCGGAATCGTTTGTGCGGCCCTGACTCCCGTGCGCACAAAGGAATTAATGCTCGATATGATGGTCGACAGCAACACGTCTCTCCACGAGACGCCGTTTACCGTCTCGGTCGACTACATCCACGGGACTCGAACGGGCGTCTCCGCCTTTGATCGCGCGGCGACGGTGGCTGCGCTGATCGACCCGAAGACGAAGCCGAGCGACCTGGCCCGACCGGGGCACATTTTCCCTCTCCGGGCGATCGAGGGCGGTGTACTGCGCCGCGCCGGGCACACCGAGGCGATCGTCGATTTGTGCCGGCTGGGCGGACTCTACCCGGCTGGCGTTCTCTGCGAGATCATGAATGAAGATGGCTCCATGGCGAGGGTTCCCCATCTCTTCCGTGTTGCACGGCGGTTCGGGCTGCGGGTGATCACCGTGAAGGATCTGATACGGTACAGGATGGAGAGGGAGAAGCTGGTCCGGCGTGTGGTTTCAACCGAGTTGCCGACACGCCACGGAATCTTCGATATTCATCTCTACCGGAGCGAGACGGACAGCAAGGAGCACATCGCCCTCGTCAAAGGAGTTATCGCGCCGGATGCACCGGTTCTGGTGAGAGTCCATTCGGAATGCCTGACGGGAGACATATTCGGGTCGCTGCGCTGTGATTGCAACGAACAACTGAATGCGGCCCTGGCGCTGGTCGCCAAAGAGGGTCGCGGAGTCGTGCTCTACATGCGCCAGGAAGGGCGGGGCATCGGGCTGTCAAATAAGCTCAAAGCGTACAAGCTTCAGGATGAGGGGATGGATACCGTGGAAGCAAATGAGAAGCTCGGGTTCCGGCCCGACCTGCGGGATTACGGCATCGGCGCTCAAATCCTCAGGGACCTCGGTGTCGGGAAAATGAGGCTGATGACCAATAACCCGAAGAAGGTGATAGGGTTGCACGGGTACGGCTTAGAAATTGTCGAGCGCGTCCCCCTTGAAGCTGTGCCTCACGAGCTCAATGAGAAGTATTTGAAAACTAAGCGGGATAAGCTCGGTCATCTCATTTTGATCGATAAGAAAAGAAAATGAGAAAACCTCTTGCTTTTGTAAATCCAGAGTTGTAGATTGAAATAAATTACCCGGCCACCATTCCGACCAAGACGGAATGATGGCTTTTCTTTTTCGCGTTCAGTATTTGCAATTGATCCGGATGGGATAGTCTGATGGGAGAGAACAAAGAGAACAACGGAGTCGTCTATCTGACCCGGGAGAGGTTGGTGGAGCTGGAGCACGAACTCCATGCGCTTAAGCTGAACGGAAGAGCCGAGATGGCGCAAAAAATCGGTGAAGCACGGAGTCATGGAGACCTTTCCGAAAATGCCGAGTACGACGCCGCGAAAGAAGAACAGCAACATCTCGAATTGCGAATTGCCAAGCTGGAGCATACTCTTTCCCGCGCCCGCATTATCGAGAGTAAGGAACTCCCCAATGACAAGGTCTACATTCTTTCGAAAGTGAAGCTCAAGGACCTGAAAACGAATGAAATTGTCTACTACCTGCTTGTCTCTCCTGAGGAAGCTGACTTCGAGCGGAACAAGATTTCCGTCACCTCGCCCCTTGGGCGAGGACTCATGGGCAAGACAGCCGGTCAAAGGACAAAAATAACGGTCCCCGCCGGCACGCTCGAGTATGAAATTCTTGATATATCGAGGTAGCTCCACGGGGAGATCTTCAAGGATTCGCCGGAAATTTGTTGATCGTTCCTCTGCTCACCCCTCTTTTTGGCCGTGATTCGGGGCTTTCGTCATTTCGTTCCCAGAGATGGTTGCGCAAATTTGAAAATTTAATTATATTATTCAGCGCTGAGCGCGGGAATAGCTCAGTTGGTAGAGCGTCACCTTGCCAAGGTGAATGTCGCGGGTTCGAATCCCGTTTCCCGCTCGAGGTAATCCATCACGGGTTGCCTTGGTCCCGCGTAGCGGGATCTTTATGATACACCTCTGCTTTAAGCTGCCCCGCCGCCCCCATCCCACCAGGTGGCGGGGCTTTGTTTTGATCGGCGCCGTACCCAAGTGGTAAGGGAGAGGTCTGCAAAACCTTTACGCGGCGGTTCGAATCCGCCCGGCGCCTCGGATGGAACATCGATCTCCGCCGGGGTGGCGAAACTGGTAGACGCACAGGACTTAAAATCCTGTTCTCCGCAAGGGGAGTACCGGTTCGATTCCGGTCCCCGGCACCCTCCGCTGAGTTCGATGGGCTCTTAGCTCAGTTGGTTAGAGCGCTACCTTGACATGGTAGAGGTCACAGGTTCGACTCCTGTAGAGCCCACGTTGAACAAGCGGCTTGAGCTGCAGGGAGGACGCATTCTGGAATCGGACTCACTTCGATTTTTTTGCTATCGTTGCAAGGGTTCATGGAATCCATTAAACTGAAATTTCCGGATACTAGCGTCCGGGAATTCGCAAAGGGCGTGACGGGGAAGGAGGTCGCGAAATCCATAAGCAACTCTTTGGCCCGTGACGCCCTCGCCATCGAATTCAACGGGGAGGTGTGGGACCTTTCGCGCAAGATCGATACGGACGGCACGATCAAGATTCTAAAATGGGAAGACCCCGGCGGCAAGTATGCATACTGGCATAGCTCCGCCCATCTCATGGCGGAATCGATCGAATCGCTCTTCCCGGGAACAAAGTTCGGCATCGGACCCCCCATCGATAAGGGGTTCTATTACGATATCGACATGGGCGGCCACGCGCTCTCGCAGGAAGACCTGCACAAGATCGAGGGGCGCATGGTCGAGTTCGCAAAACGCGACGTGCCGTTCGTCCGGGAGGAAAAGAAGTGGGAGGACGCCGTTTCATTTTTCAGGAAGAAGAATGACCCGTACAAGCTTGAATTGCTCGAGGGCCTGAAAGGTCAGGTGATCACATTCTACCACCAGGGGAACTTCACCGATCTCTGTTACGGACCGCACATTCCTTCAACCGGAAGAATCAAGGCGATCAAGCTCCTGAGCGTCGCCGGTGCCTACTGGAGAGGGGACGAGAAGCGGAAGATGCTTCAGCGGATCTACGGGATTTCCTTCCCGAACAAAGAGGAACTCGACGCCTACCTCTTCAGGCTCGAGGAAGCGAAGCGGAGGGACCACCGAAAACTCGGCAAGGAATTGGAGTTGTTTGTGTTTCACGACGTAGCCCCCGGGGCGCCGTTCTGGCTGCCGAAGGGGATGATCGTTTTCCGGGAACTGGAGGCGTTCCTGCGCTCGGAGCTCGACCGGCGCGGCTATCAGGAGATCAGCACGCCGATTATGGTCAAGAAAGCACTGTGGGAGCAATCGGGACACTGGACTCATTACAAGGAGAACATGTACTACTTTGAGAATGAGGAGACGGTGTACACGCTGAAGCCGATGAATTGTCCCGAGAGTACCTACGTCTACCGCCAAAAAATAAGAAGCTATAAGGATTTGCCGCTCCGGTATTCGGAGATCGGCCGGCTTCATCGGAACGAACTCTCCGGAGCGCTCGGCGGGATGTTCCGCGTTCGCCAGATAACGATGGACGATGCTCATATCTACTGCCGGCCGGATCAGATTCTTTCTGAGATCGACGGGCTCATCGACCTGATTACGCAATTCTATTCAATATTCGGTTTGACGCCTACCTACAGCGTTTCGACCCGGCCCGACAACGCCATGGGGGATGTGAAATTGTGGGATCAGGCGGAGACGAGCCTCAAGAACGCACTTGCGAACAGGAAGATCGCTTACACGGTCCGGCCGAAGGAGGGTGCGTTCTACGGACCGAAGATCGATGTCCAGATCGAGGACGCGATCGGGAGGGAATGGCAGGTGGCCACGATCCAGCTCGATTTTGTCATGCTTCCGGAGCGGTTTGAACTCGAGTTTGTCGCGGAGGACGGATCCCGGCGCCGGCCGGTCGCCATCCACAGGGCTATATTCGGATCCTTCGAGCGATTCATCGGTATTATTACAGAGCATTTCGTTGGAGCGTTCCCTGCGTGGCTTTCACCGGTCCAGGCGGTCGTGCTGCCGATTACCGATGCACATCTTGACTATGCCAATAAGGTTTGCGATCTTCTGAGGGCAAATACCGTTCGGGCGGAGATCGACGGCCGGAACGAGAAAATCGGGCACAAAATCAGAGAATGGGAATTGCGCAAGGTTCCGTATATGCTCGTGGTCGGCGAGAAGGAGGCCTCGGCCGAGACCGTCTCGGTGAGACAGCACAAGAGGGGGGACCTCGGGAGTATGGCCTCGAAAGCATTCGTCGAGAGGATCCGGTCGGAGATATCACAAAAACTCATCACATCAGAGGAGGGACACCATTAAGGCATCAGACCGCGTGCGCGTCAACGAAGAAATTCGGGTGGCTCAGGTCCGGGTCATCGACGATGCCGGGCAGCTGGGGGTCATGAGCCCCGCCGAGGGGATCAAGCTAGCCAGGCAGAGGGGACTCGACCTCATCGAAATTGTGCCGAACGCAACACCACCCGTATGTAAGATCATGGACTTTGGGAAGTTCAAATACGAGCAGACAAAGAAGGATAAGCTCCAGCGCAAACATCAGCACGTCACACAGCTGAAGGAGCTCCGCTTCCATCCGAACACGGATGACCACGACTTTGAATTCAAGACTCGCCATGCGAGGAGGTTTCTGGAGGAGGGGCACAAACTGAAAGCGACGGTTGTTTTCAAAGGCAGGGAGATTACGTACAAGGAGCACGGGGAAGAGCTCCTGCGGCGCCTTGCCGAGAAATTGGCCGACCTGGCGAAGGTGGACCAGGTCGCCAAATTGGAAGGCAGGAGCATGGCGATGATTTTTGCTCCGGACAAAGGCGCGAAAAAGAAAACTGAGAGTAAACCAAAACCAGAGAAGACACCATAACGAGATCAATCGTATGCCAAAGATGAAATCAGATTCGGGCGCCAAGAAGCGTTTCAAGCGAACGGCCTCCGGCAAGTTCAAGCGTCACAAGGCTTTTCGAAGTCATATTCTCTCGACCAAGTCGAGCAAGCGGAAACGCCATCTCCGCAAGCCCACGCTCGTCTTTAAGTCGGAACAGAAGAAAATTGAGACGATGATTCAATCGTGAAAGGAGAAAATAATCATGCCCCGTTCTCAGAATAAGGTCGCATCCCACCGCCGCCGCAAACGCATTCTTGCGAGGGCGAAAGGTTATTGGGGATCGAGGAGCAAGCTCCTCACCATTGCCAAGCATCATCTCGACAAGGGAGAACAACACGCCTATCGGGACCGCCGCTTGAAAAAAAGGGAATTCCGCACTCTTTGGATTGCCCGCATTAATGCTGCCGCACGCACTCACGGCACGACGTACTCGCGCCTCATGGCCGCACTGAACAAGAAGGAGGTTGCGATCAACCGGAAGGTATTATCGGACCTGGCATCCCGGAGCCCGGAAGCCTTTGCCGAGATCGTAAAATTTGCAGGCTCCTGATCTCGACCTCTTGGATGTTCCCCGGCCCCCGCGCATGTTGCGCGATTCACACATCGGGTGGAGTGGACTGTCGTCCTTCGGGGTAGATCTTCAATGACGGAGGAGATTGAAAAAGTGCGCCGGAGCGCACTCTCCGAGATCGATTCCGTCCGGGACGCCCCGGGACTCGATTCATTCCGCATCAAGTATCTTTCGCGCAAAGGCGCTATCGCCCGGCTCTTTGAGGAGCTGAGAAACGCCCCTGCATCGGAGCGTCCCGCCCTGGGAAAGACGTTGAATGAGCTCCGGTCTTCCATCCAATCGATCTTCCAGCAAAAAGAAGCCTCGATCGGTTCACAATCGAACCGGCAGGAGCCCTCCGTTGACCTTACGCTTCCGGGCCGCCGTCGTTGGGTGGGATCAAAACATCCGCTCACGCAAACGCTCGAGGAAATAAGGAGAATCTTTCTCGGGATGGGTTTTAGGATCGCCTCTGGACCGGAGATCGAGGACGATTATCATAACTTTGAGGCGCTCAATTTTCCCCCCGACCATCCTGCGAGGGACATGCAGGACACTTTCTTTATCACCGATAAAGTGCTGCTTAGGACTCACACGTCCCCCGTCCAGATCCGGGTCATGGAGAACCAGAAACCTCCCGTGCGCGTGATCATTCCGGGGCGAGTATACCGGAATGAGGCGATCAGCGCACGCAGCTATTGCCTTTTTCAGCAGGTCGAGGGGTTGTATGTCGACAGGCTGGTCACCTTCAGTGAACTCAAGGGCACGCTTGTCTCGTTTGCAAGGCAATTCTACGGGAGCAAGATCGAATACCGGTTCAGGCCCAGCTACTTCCCGTTCACCGAGCCGAGCGCGGAGATGGATATCACATGCTTCCTCTGTTCCGGCAAGGGTTGTCGGGTCTGCAAGTATACCGGCTGGCTCGAGATTCTCGGCTGCGGAATGGTGCATCCCGCTGTTTACGGGTCTGTAGGCTACGATCCCGAGAGATGCTCGGGTTTCGCGTTCGGCATGGGAGTGGACCGAATTGCGATGCTCAGATATGGCATCGATGACATCCGAATTCTTTACGAGAACGATATTAGATTCTTGAGACAATTCTGATAAACCTTTAAGATATGAATGTTTCTCTAGACTGGCTCAAGGATTATATCACGATCAAGATACCTGTCAAGGAGTTGGCCGAGAGGCTCACGATATTCGGGCTGGAGGTCGAGAGCACGCGGGAGCTGGGACAACGCTATGATAAGTATACCGTTGGCGAGGTCCTGGCTGTACGTCGCCATCCGTCGGCGGACAAATTGTGGCTTTGTGACGTCAATGTGGGTTCTGAGACCTTGCAGATTGTCTGCGGTGCACCGAATGTAGCAGCCGGCCAGCGCGTGGCGGTAGCGACTGTGGGAGCCGTTGTCGCGCATGACCAGCACGACCCCGAAGGGCGGCCATTCGTTCTCCGGCAGGCACAGATTCGAGGAGAACTGTCGGCGGGAATGATCTGCTCGGCTTTCGAACTGGATCTGGGGGAAGATCGGGACGGCATTCTTGTTCTTACGGGCCGTTCGCGTGTCGGGACGCCCCTGGCGGAGTACCTTGGCCTCGACGACACCATATTGGAAATAGGCGTTACGCCGAACAGGCCGGATGCGCTGAGCCATTTTGGGATTGCACGCGAGATTGGGGCGATGTTATCAAGTCGCGTCATGCTCCCCCGCTTGGGCATCAAGGAAGACCCCCGGAGGACGGCCGCATATGCCAGCGTCCGGATCCAGGATGTTGAAGATTGCCCGCGATACACGGCAAGAATCGTCCTCGATGTTAAGATCGGTGATTCACCGGATTGGATTAAGGATCGGCTCACCGCAATCGGAGTTAGACCGGTTAACAATATAGTCGATATAACCAACTATGTATTAATGGAGATTGGTCATCCGCTTCATGCGTTTGATTATGATCGCATTAACGGGCACTCGATTATAATCCGTAAGGCGAGTCCGGGAGAACCCTTTATCACCCTCGACAACAAGGCGCGGACTCTCCGGGGGTCAGAGCTTTTGATCTGCGATGCAGAGCGGCCGATTGCGATCGCAGGCGTAATGGGTGGCGCCAATAGCGAAATAAGCGAGGAGACACGAAATGTCCTTATAGAAGGTGCCTATTTCGCGCCCCGGAGCATCCGTAGGGCGTCGAAATCGCTTGGTATCAGCACGGAGGCGTCCCAGCGTTTTGAGAGGGGTGCAGATCCGAACATCACGGAATGGGCTGTCGACCGGGCCGCGTCTCTGATCAAGGAGTCAGGTGGGGGGAGGGTCCTGAAAGGAAGGATTGATGAGTATCCTAAGAAGATTCTCCCCCGCAGAATTAAAGTCAGACTTAGGAGAACAAATGAAATCCTGGGTACAAGTCTCACGGCGAAAGAGGCTTCGACCTTTCTCAGGAGACTTTCGATACCACTTATGGAATCGGGTAAGGGTGTACGATCGTCAGGAGAACTGACATTCCGGATTCCGACATGGCGGCCCGATCTCGAGCACGAAATCGATCTTGTCGAGGAGATTGCCCGCGTTTACGGGTACTCGAAGATCGAAACCTCGGCCCGGTCGCTTTTGAGTTACCCGGATGAACCGCCGGAACGGGATTTTACTGAAACCATTCGAGAATGGCTGGTGGGGAGCGGGTATAACGAGATTGTCACGAACAGTATGCAGGACAAGTCGCTAGCCTCCCTCACATCAGAGAGCTTTGTTGAAATCGCAAACCCGATCAGTAAGGACATGGCTGCGCTCCGGACGAGCCTCATACCAAGCGCCTTGGACGTGATTCGTCATAACATCTTCCACGGCACGAAGGATTTCCGCGTTTTTGAGTTCGGAAAGGTCTATTTCCGGGATGGCTCTTCAAAAGGCGACGGGAGTATCCCCGGGTTTCGGGAGGAAGACCGGTTGCTGCTCGCCTACACGGGCACGACCGGTCCGCGTAATTGGGGCGGAAATCAGCCCCAAAGTGACATCCCCTTTGTGAAGGGCGAACTGGAGACCCTTTTTCAAAAGATTTTTCTTGACAAACATAAATTTATTCCTTATCCTACTACCAAAGCTTTAACTGAGGTAGGGCTAAGTGTTGAAATCAATGGACGAAGCGCGGGCATAATGGGCCTTGTGGGACGAGAGCTCTTGAGAGACTTTGAAATTGACCAGGATGTGCTCGTTGCTGAGCTCTCTATCGAACCCTTGGTCCGGAGTCTCGGGCATCCGCGCCGCCACCGTGAGCTGCCAAAGTATCCATCCGTAATGCGCGATCTTGCTCTCATCGTTGATGCCGGGGTTCCGGTTGAGAGAATCGGGGAGGAGATCCAGACAGCAGGACGGCCGCTGCTTTCGAAGATGGAACTGTTCGATGTGTACACCGGCGAACAGATCGACAGCGGAAAGAAGAGTTGTGCATTTGCTTTAGAGTTCATGGCTGAAGATCATACGCTAACGCAGCAAGAGGTTGATAGGGTCATGAAACAGATTATTGAGCGAGTTTCCCTCCGTCTGCAGGCGACCTTGAGATCGTAGGAGACGCGTTGTGAACGAACCCATCACTGAGATTGAAATAAGCGTGCCGGCGGAGAGCAATCTCCTGGAAGGCGTCTTTAAGGTAATATGGGAGAAGACGCGGGCAGCTTCCGATCTCATCAATCAGCTCCGCGGGGAGCGGCGCGAGCTCTCCGGGAGGGTGGCCGAGCTTGAGGCTGAAGTCCAGAAACTAACGAACTCGCTGGCGGATCAGGAGCAGGAGTTCAGGAAACTGAAAACGGAGCACACGCAACTCTTGAACTCGAATGGAAGCAACCTCCTGACGGAGGATGACAAGGAGCGCCTGAAGGCAAGAATGCGAGATTTAATCGCGAAAATTAACTCATATTTGTAATTCCAGTTCCAGATTCGGACATCACTTCACTATGTTTGACAAGGAAGAAATCCAATCACCCCGAGACGATCAACGGTCTTCTTGAACTATGACGACAGACGGCAAGAGCATTAAGGTCAAAATCTTCGGTTCTGAATATCCTCTCCGCGGGGAGAGCGAGGAGCTGACCAAAAAGGTGGCAAGCTACGTGGATGAGATGATCAATACGATCTATGATAAGATTCCCGAGCAGCCCCCCTTGACCGTTGCGGTCTTATCAGCGCTGAACATTACCGAAGACCTTTTTAAGGAACGCGAGCGAAACAGGGAACTCACCGATCTCGTCGAGCAAGAAGCGGCGAAAATCGGCGAGTACCTGGACCAGTGCCTTAGAGCCGAAGCTCGGTAGACGTTTTTCTTCCTGTTCTTTACATAAGAGATGGTGCGATGGAGAAGTTCTTTAAAACCGCACTGTCAGCCTAAAACCGGACGCGGAAGCTTCCGGTTGGCGAGTCAAACATATTAAAGAATCTGACAAGTAACTTTAATAGGGGACTCGACTCAATGGGCGTCGTATTACGGGCCTCGATCTCGCCCCGCTGTTAGCGGGACGGGATTCTGCCAGTCCCGCTGTTCGCGGGACCCCGGCAGACAGTGGAAGTAAGAAACGCTCAGGGGAGTACCCACTGTGTCTTGAAAAGAGATTCTTCAATACACACGACTCGCAGGCTGCGTGCGGTTTTTTATTGTATTGACCGGCGGCAGTCCTGTTGATCCAGCATGGAGGGAACTATGATGTTTGAAGGATATATATGGATTCCGGGCATTGCCGCCCTCATGGCCGGCCTCTTTGTGCTCGGATGGACCGTCAATGCCAGAATCAGCAAGCACAAGGTCGGAAGTGCGAATGACCGTGCGGGAAAGATCGTCGCGGATGCCGAGAAGGAAGCGGGCAATCTTAAACGGGAAAAACTCATCGAGGTAAAGGATGAATGGTACAAGAAGAAACAGGAATTTGAGCATGAAGCCAACGGCAAGAGAAATAAGCTCCAGGCGTTTGAGAAACAGCTCGGCGATCGCGAGGAAAATCTAGAGCGGAGGTTGGAGCTGTTTAATAAGAAGGAAAAGGACCTTGCCTCTTTGAAAGGATCTCTGGAGGAGCGTCTGCGGGCCGTAGAAGAGAAACAATCAACCCTCGCACGCGTGATTTCGGAAGAAAATCAACGGCTTGAACGGGCCTCCGGGCTTTCGCGCGATGAGGCGAAGAAGATTCTTTTGGAAAATCTGGTCAATGAGACAAAGGGGGAGGCGTCTCAGATGTTGAAGGATATCCGCGACACCGCTAGGGTGGAAGCGAAGAAAGAAGCCCAGAAGATCATCATTCAAGCGATTCAGCGGACTGCCGCAGATCACTGCGTGGAGACGACGGTGAGCGTGCTCCACATTCAAAGCGACGAGATGAAAGGGAGGATCATCGGTAAAGAGGGAAGAAATATCAAGGCGTTTGAGGCGGCAACGGGGGTGGATGTTATTGTTGACGACACGCCTGAGGCAGTAATCCTGTCGGGCTTCGACCCGCTGAGGCGCGAGGTGGCCCGGATCTCCCTGGAACGGCTGATTGCAGACGGAAGAATCCATCCGGCGCGGATCGAAGAAGTCGTTGAGAAAGTGAGGCTTGAGCTTGATGAAGAGCTTTTGCGCGTTGGAGAAAGCGCCATTCTGGAAAGCGGGTTACACGGGGGACATCAGGATTTACTCAAACACATCGGCCGGATGAAGTACCGTTCGAGTTACGGCCAGAATCTGCTCGCTCACAGCCTGGAGGTGGCGCACCTGACCGGTTTGATGGCTGCAGAATTTGGATTCGATGCAAACGTGGCAAAGCGGGCCGGCCTGCTTCACGATATCGGGAAGACGGTCGACCGGAACGTCGAGGGGCCCCACGCTCTGATCGGGTATGAGCTGGTGAAGAAGTTCGGGGAGCATCCGATCGTGATCAATGCCGTGGGCTCGCATCATGAGGATATCCCCATGGAGCACCCGATCTCCGCGCTCGTTCAGGCTGCAGACGCGATCAGCGGCGCTCGTCCGGGTGCCAGGCGTGAATCGGTCGAGGCCTATGCCAAACGGCTGGAGCGCCTGGAAAGCATGGCGAAGTCTTTCGACGGTGTTTCGAACACGTACGCGATTCAGGCGGGAAGGGAAATTCGAGTCATCGTGGAACACGAAAAAATAGATGACGTGAGAGCCGACCAGCTTGCGCATGACATTGCTAAAAAAATACAGGCCGAAATGGGGTATCCCGGGCAAATCAAGGTAACGGTCATCCGGGAAACAAGGGCGGTTGCGTACGCCCGATAGACCGCGGTGATCACGAGGATGTCTGGTAGCCGGCGTGTGCCTTCCGTGCACCGCTGGCTTTTTTGTACCTTCCTGATCCGGTCCCGCGAGCTTCCAAGACGGCTAACGGCGGCCGGATGAAAGCGGGCAAGAGCGGCTCCTTAGCCGTCGCAATCACGGGCGGAATCGGGAGCGGGAAAACGGAGGCTGCGAGGATATTCGGTTCGCTCGGTGTAAAGGTATTGTACGCCGACCAACTTGCCGCGCATCTCGTCGACTCTCAACCGGAAATCAGAAGCAGGATCCGAAGGGAATTCGGCGAACGCGTCCTGTTGCCCGAAGGAACGCTCAACCGCAAAGTGATGGCACAGTTGGTGTTCAAGGACAGCCGGCTGAAGGAGAAACTCGACGCCATTGTTCACCCTCCCGTGCTTGAAGCAATCAAACATGAGATTGAAAAGTTCAAGCGATCAGGCGCCGAAGCGCTTCTGATGGTCGAGGCCGCTCTGATTTTCGAAGCGCGCGCCGGCGATCTTTTCGATTACGTGATCGTCGTGGACGCGCCCGAGGAGGAGCGGATTGCACGGATCATGAAACGCGATAGCATGAGCCGGGCCGAGGCCGTCTACCGGATCCGGTCTCAGATACCGGCCGAAAGCAAAGTTGCGAAGGCGGATTTTGTGGTCCGCAATGTGGGCGACAGGAAATCGCTCGAGCGTAATTGCCGGTTCCTGCACCGGCTTCTTCTCGCAGCCGTTCGCACCCCCAGACCGAAATAACAGTGGAAGTCCGATCGGATTTTCTGATCATCGGGAGTGGGATCGCCGGCCTCTCGTTCGCACTCAAAGCCGCGGCGATTGGACCGGTTTCCCTGATCACGAAAAAACAAAAAACTGATTCCAACACCAACTACGCTCAGGGCGGAATCGCGGCGGTCGTCTCACCCGAGGATTCTTTCGAACTTCATATCCGCGATACGCTGGAGGCCGGGGTGGGCTTGTGCCACCGGGATGCGGTGGAACTGGTTGTGAGAGAGGGCCCTGAGCGGCTCCAAGACCTGATCCGGTTCGGCGTTGAATTCACCCGGCGCGAGGGTACCCTCGACCTTGCACGCGAGGGAGGACATTCGCGCAATCGCATCGCCCACGCCCACGACCGGAGCGGATGGGAAATTGAACGCGCCCTGCTCCAGCAAGTCGCTGCACATCCCAACATCTCCGTGTTTGAAAACCATCTTGCGATCGACCTGATCACGGAACATAATCTCGGAGTGTCGATGCCCCCATCGGCGCCGATTCATTGCTGGGGGGCGTACGCACTGGACGTCGAGAAAAACACAGTCAAGGCGTTCCTCGCGCCGGTTACGGTCCTTTGCACGGGCGGTGCGGGTCAGGTCTATCTTCACACGACAAACCCGCCGATCGCCACCGGAGATGGTGTCGCGATGGCGTTTCGCGCCGGCGCGGTCATCGCAAACATGGAATTTATCCAGTTCCACCCCAC
>DASQAZ010000094.1:0-29004 GCA_035635475.1 Bacteroidota bacterium
TTGGATGAACAGATCATGTTCCGGATAAAGGCCGGGGGCAAACATCGGGCTCTTAAAATAGAACGAGAGCCATTCCTGGATCCCCCGCATCCCGGCCCGCTGTGCAAGATCCATGAAAAGAATCAGGTCCAGCACGATCGGCGCGGCAAGAATTGAATCGCGGCATAAAAAATTGATCTTGACCTGCATGG
Organism: Bacteroidota bacterium; assembly: GCA_035635475.1. Taxonomy (GTDB): domain Bacteria; phylum Bacteroidota; class Ignavibacteria; order UBA10030; family SZUA-254; genus VBOC01. The sequence goes on from DASQAZ010000094.1 coordinate 192, forward strand.
GGTACCCCATCCATCCGAAGATGTCGATGTTATCCCAGCTCTCCTTATTGTCCCCGCGCGGGGGATAATAGTTGATCCGAACCTTGTGGTAATAATCCTTATAGAGATCGGGGTAGAGGCCGGGTTGAAGTATCCCGTCGAGCACCGAAAGCTTGCTCTCCTCCTTTGTCTTGAACGATTCCGGATCATCCAGCACCTCGCCGTCCCGGTTTCCTAGAATATTGCTCGAGAACCACCCGCTCAGGCCGATCAGCCTCGCTTTCAGCATGGGGGCGATGACGGTTTTCAAGAGCGTTTGCCCCGTCTTGAAATCCTTGCCGCTGATGGGCACACCCTTCTCGCGGGCAAGCTCAGCGAGCGCGGGTGCGTCCACCGTGAGATTCGGCGCTCCGTTCGCAAAGGGCACGCCTTCCATCAACGCCGCGTAAGCGTAGAGCATGCTCGGGGCGATGTCGGCATGGTTCTTCTTCATCCCTTCTGTGAACTTTTTGAGAGTCTTGTGAACTCCGTTTGGACTGATAAACACCTCTGTGCTTCCGCACCAGACGAGGACACAACGATCGACGCCGTTTGCCTTTTTGAACGCCCGAATATCCTCCCTGAGTTGCTCCATCAGTTCTAATTTGGTGCCGCCTTTCTTCACGTGCGAGCCCTTTAATCTCTTAACATAGAACTGGTCGAAGACGGCTTTCATTGGACGAAGCGACACGAGCTCTTTTTTTACATGGTCGAGGTGCTCGCTGTTGAGGACGCCGGCATGCACCGCCGACTCGTAGCAATTTTCATCGCGGATATCCCAGCCCCCGAACACGAGATCATCAAGCTTCGCAAGTTCGATGAATTTGCGGATCAGCGGCGAGCGATGCTCGGTCCGCTTCCCCAGCCGGATCGCACCCATCTGGGTCAGCGAGCCGATGGGCCGGGCGATCCCCCGCCGGACAGCCATCACACCGGCAAGGAACGTCGTTGAAACCGCTCCGTTAAGCCCGACGATCAGGACTCCGAGTTTCCCTTTCGGCTTTCGAATAGCGCGATTCTTTCGCATAGAAGTTTCCTTTTGCAAGTTCCTTCGTTTCCTCATTTGCCCCTTATATAGAATCCGGAAGGAGAATCTCTCTCGCCTCGGCCAGACTGGTGATCATATAGTCAGCATCCGCCCTAAATGGCGGAAGGGTCCGGCCCTTTCCCTTCAGCCACAGCGTTGTACATCCGAGAGCTTTTGCGGGAACAATATCACGCTCGTACGAATCGCCGATAACGAACGTTCCGCCGGGAACGACGCCGAGCTTCTGCATACCGAGCGACCAGATTCGAGGATCGGGTTTCCGCAGGCCGACGACGGCCGAGTCGACAAGGGTTGTGAAATATTTGTCCAGTTCAAATTCCCGGCACACCGCTTCGAGGTTTCCGTAAAAGTTCGACACGACCCCAAGACGGAAGCGCTTCGAGAGCTCCTCGAGGAGAGGCCTCGCATTCCGGATAACCCCCGCGACGTGTGTATAGCAGGCATCCAGCATTTTCTCAAGGCGCGGGTCGCCTTCCGGGAGGCCCAGGCGTTTGAACTGGCCGGTGAACTGCGTGCGAAGCGTTTCATGCAAAGTCGTCTCGCCGAGCGAAGCGCCGTCGGTAAGCTCCTTCTCTACGCCCGCGTACGCCGCTTCGAACTCCTCCCTGGCGACGAGGACGCCGAAGCGCCGGTAAAATTCCCAGAATTCCTCGCTCCAGTGGACACCGTCTGTATCGATCGTTCCCCCAAAATCGAAGAGGACCGCCTTCACGAATAATCCAGCACCTTCCCCTGCTCCGATGACCGGTAACACAGATCGAGGAGCCGCATCACGGTGCTGGCCTCGCACAAGAGGTCGTCGGAATAATTCTTCGTCTCGACCCGGTTGACGAATTCCTTCAGGAGCGATGCATACCAGGCGACGTACTGATTCTTATCCGAGACGTCGGGCATCGGAATTTCCGTCGATCCCGATCGATTCGATAGTAATAGTTTCGATCCGTCGTAGGAGAGACTCCCTTCCGTGCCTGCTATGAAGACGCTGTTGGCGCGCCTGTCGGCGGCCCACGTCAGGCAGAGCTGCATGATCATCGCCGGATATTCCAATGAGACGACGGCCGTATCCTCCACGCCGTAGCGGTGATGCTTCAGCGTCCGGAGCGCTGCGGAGACTTTCGACGGGATTCCGAAAAAATACTGAGCCAGATAGAGATAGTGGGCTCCGGTGTCAACAAGTATGCCGCCTCCGCTGTACGCCTTGTTCGTCCTCCAGTCCGGAATCCAGCCCCCGCTCGCCGGGTCTGCCTGAAGGCGGAAGACGTTGAACTGCGCGAAGGTGATTCTGCCGAGAGACCCCGCGGCCAAGATATCATGAACCTCGCGCCAGAGGGGGGAATACTTGTACTGGTGACAGGGCACGAAGACCACATTCACCGCTTTCCGGAGCGCATCCGTCGCCCCGGCGGCCGCAGCGTGCGTATCGGCGAGCGGTTTCTCACAGACGATATGCAAACCACGCGAAGCGCACGCGCGCAGATAGTCTGCGTGCGTGGATGGGGGCGTGCAAATGTCTACAAAAGAAATCTTCTCACGCTCCATCAAGGCATCAATGTCGGAATACAACCGCGCCTCCGGCAGTTGTTCACGGGCCTTCTCGCGGTTTTGTTCTGCGACATCCACCACGGCGACGATGCGCAGCTTCGATCGCAAGGCCTCGTTCATATAAGCCGGAAGATGGCCTCTGGCAGCGATATTCCCATAGCCGATGATCGCCCCCTCCAGCATCAGGCCGTCACCAGATGTCGATCGATTTCTTTCAAAAGCCGGGCGCTCCGTTTTTCCTGAACCATCGTCACCAGCACCATGACAAGATTAATACCGATAATTTCGATAAAAAAGTAAAGGGGAATCGCGTCCAGGATTACGCAGAGGGCCATGATGATCATGCGGATATTGGTGGTAAGGATCGCATAATATTTCATCAACGGCTTGTTGAGCTCCCGGTACCGATCCGCAAACCATGCCGGGACGGCGTTGCCGAACTCCTGATCGACGCGCTTCCGCAGCTTCTGGAAATTCTGGGAAAACGCCTCCTGCTCCACCGTATAATTTAAGTATATACGAAGCATGATCTTCCGTATCGGGTGCTTGAGGAAGGACGTCGCCTTCAGCTCCTGCCGGACTTCGTCGGAGCCGTCGAGTTCCGATTTAGCCGCATCGACAGCGAACTTGATGTACGCGTTGCGATAGTAATCCGCCAGAGCGCTCTGGATCGAATGGCTGATGCCGCTTGCGATCACCAAGATGAAAAGAAAAGGCCACCAGACATTGGTCGTGGCCACCATCCGGGCGAACAGGTGAGAATAGATGCTGAGGAAAATAATGTTTCCGCCGAAGCCGTCAAGAATCCTGCCGAACTTCGATTTGTGATCGGTCATGCGGGCGAGCTGGCCGTCGACGCTGTCGAGCGTATCGGCAAGCACCCAGAGGACGATGCCCCAGACATTGAGAGCTATATCCCGGTAAAAGAGCAGGTGCCCTCCCGTCACGCCTATAAAAATGCTGACGATCGTGACTACATTAGGCGTGATCCCGAGCGCCCTGCACCCGACCGCGATCCAGTACCCGATCGGCCGGTAGAAATAGATGTCGATCGTCTCTTCGACGTCCCGGGCTTTATAGGTTGATTCGATCCGCGACATGCGTGAAGACGGTGTCCATGATATCGATTCCTTCCTCCGCCGTGGCCTCATCGATGATCAGCGGGGGGTTGATCCTGATATCGGGGTTGTAGCCCATCACGATCAATCCCCGCTTCAGGCATTCCTTGAAAATCAATCTGCAAGTTTCCTTGTCGAGCTTTTCTTTTGTACGGCGATTTCGGACCAGTTCAACGCCGATGAGGAGCCCGCGCCCCCGGACATCTCCTACAAACGGATATTTTTCCTTGAACTTCATCAATTTGTCGAGCATGAAGCGGCCCACTCTCGCTGAATTCTCGACGAGTCCGTCGTCGATGATCGTCTTCACCGTTATGTACGCGGCGGCCGAGGCCAGAGGATTCCCCCCGTAACTCGATGAGCTTCCGCTCGGGTTGGCAAAGGGCTTCGAGGAGATTACTTCGTCGCGCGACATCAATCCCGTCATCGGATATCCCCCGCCGAAACTCTTGCCGATCGTAACGATATCCGGAACGATGCCGTCATGCTGGCAGCCGAACATCTTCCCCGTCCGCCCAAAACCGGTGATCATCTCGTCGACTATTAAAAGCGCGCCGATTTCATCGGCAATGCGGCGGAGCTCCTTCAGGTAACCGTCGGGCGGGACAAGGTTTCCGTTCGTCCCCTGGATCGGTTCCACGATAATCGCGGCAACGTTATTGGTTGTCTCAACCTTGATCTTTTGTTTGATGAACTCGACGCACGCCCACTCGCACTCGGGGAACGTAAGGTTCAAGGGACAGCGGCGGCAGTCGGCGTACGGGGTGTTGTAAATGCCCGGCGGCAAGGGGCCGAGCTGGTGCTTGAAGTCGTCTCCGATCAGTCCGACAACTCCAAGCGTTTTACCGTGAAAGCCCCCCCAGAACCCTATCACCTCGGTTTTTTTCGTGAAAGATTTCGCGAGACGCAGCGCGGCCTCAACCGCCTCCGCGCCGCCGCTATAATATTGAGTACGGCGCAAGTCGCCGATCGCGTGCTCGGCGAGCAACTTCGACAAATCGGCGCGCACTTTTGTGGCGAAGCTTCCGACATGGATGCGCGCGACCTGGTCCTGGATCGCGCGGACATAGCGCGGATGGCTGTAGCCCAGGCTGGCGACGGCGACTCCAGCGAAAAAATCGATATAGCGGTTGCCGTCGACGTCCTCGACGATGCATCCTTCTCCCTTCTCCATCGCCAGTTGCGACAACGTGGCGATCGTCTGAATGCCGGGGGAGATGTACCGCTGCTCGGAATCAAAGATTTCTTTCGACTTCGGCCCCGGAACGGCCGTCCGGATCAGCGCCTTCTTCGTCACCGTGTCATGAACCAGCATGTTCCCGTGCCTTTCGATGGATGAGTTGTGCGATATGGCGGCTCGCCTGCGTCCGGATGGGCGCGAAACTCGGCCAGTCATTGATGTCGATAATCGTCACGCTCCCGTCCTTGCCGATGATCGCATCGCCGCCGTAGACGGAGAGACTGAGCGCCTCTGCCGAGGCGCACGCGAGCTCGTGAAGTCTCTTCTCGTCGAATTTCGTGTGGTAGACTCCATTCAGGTAGTACCAGTGGAAAAGCTCGGTCTCGTTGACAGCATAAAATTTGACGGTGTCCCCGTCGAGGTGTTCCTGCAAAACCGCTTCCCTGATATCCCGCTGATGAAATTCCTTCAGGAGGGTCAGCTCCTCCTCATCGGTATTGGCGAGGGTGACGTCTTCCTTGTGGACTGCGTGGACATCGCCCCGTTTGATCCAGAGCTTCGACGAGGTAAAGCCGGCCTGCCGGGGGTTGACGTCGGAATCGGTGGAAACGATCACGCTCTTCGGAAAGGGAATGCCCGCCTCCGGCAGCAGTTTGATCATGTTGATGCGATAACAGTTCATCACACTTCCCGGCGAATTGATAATGAACGCGCCCCGCTTCTCTATCTTTAAAAGCGTCTGCGAGCCGATGGGGCCCTGGGCCATTGAGAAAACCAGGTCCTCTTTCATGCTTTCGGGAGTAATGACTCCCTCGTCGTACATCGTCACCTCGGCACCCAGCTCTTTCAACGCGTCGGCGGTTTGATTGATGATAAGCAGATCGTTGACGACGTGGTTCGGCGAGAATTCTGTCTTCCGCCGGATGCCGGCAAGCTTGAGTTTCATGAGAATAATTTCGATAGAAACGAAGGCGGATCGTCGGGCTGCGGAGGGACGCCCATCGCACGCTCGTTCTCGCGGCGGATCATCGCCTGCCGGTCAATTTCTGTTTGAAGCCTGTAATCGGCGATCACGGTCCCTGCCGCGAAGGCCGTCAGGTTCGCCAAAAATATGACGCCGAGGGCGATCTGAAAACCGGGCACATGAAAAAGGATTGTCGCCGCGTAGCCGAAATAAATGATGAACCGTTTGAACCCCGGATCGAAGTGCGAGTACGGCTGCACGGCGGTCGAGAGGAGTATAGATAAAAAGGCGAGACCCGCCATCATGAGCGTCGCATAACCGGCAAACGCCAGGGCGAGGAGGATCGCAAGCTCGCTCAGCCGGTCAAACACAACTTCAAGAAGGCGCCCCTTCTTCGACTGGAGATTGTACCGGCGCGCCACGCCGCCATCCACTCCATCAACAATCTGCGAGAGCCCCAGGGCAATCATCCCCCAGTGGAGCAATCCGGCGGCGGTCAGCCCCGCGGCGGCCAGGCCGAGCAGGAAACCGAATACCGAGATCTGGTTCGGCGATAGGCCGAGTTTCTCGTGTGCCACGACAATCGGTATTCGAAGGATCGAGTCGGATGCTTTGCTCATAGGAAGCCCAAAATGGCGATCTGATGAACGCCCATCGCCAGGATCGCCACTCCGCATATCGCGCAGGTCCAGATTTCCTTCGCCCCATCGGAAAATCGGGTCAGAAATCCTTCCGTCGAATACGTGCTGAAGGGATACCAGGGCCGTTTCTCATATCCGACCAGATAATCGAGAAAGAAATGGGATGCAAAGAAAAGGACCGGCACGGCCGTCCCCAGATAGAGGCTGAGGGGAATAATCCAGCACAGGGCAACCGGTTCCTGCAGCGGCGTCCTCCAATGGTAATTTTTTTCATTTTTACGGCCGTTCTTCCGGAGATAGAGCATTAATTTAATTGGATGATCGACTAAATCGATGCCGTATCCGAACCCGTAGGCGAGCACAATATCCTTTCCCTCCAGACCGAGCGCCTGAACCCCCACCGTCGTCAACAAGAGATGTGGAAGGATGGTCATGCTGCTTTTGCCGAGGAAGGTTTTTCTTTAACCGACAGCAGCATGAACGAGAGTCCGAGCAAGATCCAAAAAAACTCGCGGACCCTCATCACGACGCCGAGATACACGCCGAGGAGCGGCGGCAGCGAAAGGCTTTCGAGGCCGAGCGCGAGGCCTCCTTCCCGGGCGCCCAGATTAAGAGGGATAAAAAAGAGAAGATTGATGATCATTGAATACAGGACATAGAGAAAAAACGCGGACGCCGGATCGACTTCGATCCCGATCCCCCGCAGGATAACATAGACCTCGAAGGCCATGCAAATCCGGCTCACATACTCGAGAAAAATCGCAAGCAGGAATTTTCCGCGGGCGTGATGATAGGGGCCGGTGATCGCCCGGTCCATTTCCCTGAAATTGGACCGGTGCTTTTCAAGCAGAGCCGCGAACCGGCGAAAGATCGGGATGCGGGCAAGCCAGGACTGCAGTTTTTCGAAGAATCCGTGCCGGTGCCCCATCAGCGTTATGATGATAACGCAGCAGACGGCAACTGCGCTCATTGCCATCGTGACGCTCACCGAAACGGGAAGTGGAAGCACGATCAGCGCCGCGATAATCCCGGTGAGGAGCGCGAACATATGTCCAAGAAGATGCACCATCCGATAGACAATCACGGCGGAGATTGACTGGCCTGTTCCCATGGATTGGGAGAGCGCGCTTACCCGATAAGGCTCACCTCCCAGGGCGACGACCGGAGTGACATAATTGATGACGAACCCCGAAACGGTCACCATAAATAACCGAACAAACCGGATTTTGCGGCCGTCATTGCCGAGCGTAAGCATCCATGCAAACGTATTTAACAGATAGACAATCAGCCATAGCAAAACGATCGTCAGAAGGCTCCACCCGGCCCTCTGAATGTTCGCGGCGATCTGGTCGAGACCGAAACGCGCGACGAGATAGACAAACGCCGCGAGCCCGAAGGCAAAAAAACCGATCTTTGATGCCGAGATTCTCACCTTGATTAAAAAACGGAAAAGTGAACGTAGCGCTCGGGATGCTCCTTCAGATCGACGAGGAACATGTTCAGATCTTTCATGAGCGTGGACAGCTGCGAATAAAATCGGCCGTCATTGACGAATTTTGAGACGCTGCTCGAGTCGTTTGACGCCTTCGAAATCAGCGTATCCGCGCGCGCGGTGAAGGCGGTCAGATTCCGGTAGAGCTCATCTTCCATGATCAGCTTCCCCATGCTCCCTTTGCCCTGGCGGATGTGCTCGGTGATGGTCCGTAAATTCGCCGAAACATCGACAACACTCCGGGAGAGCGAATCGTCGTAGACGAATTTCCCCAGCACCCCCCGTTTCTTTTCCACGGCGCTCATCACCCCGTTCAGAGAGCCGAGAAAACGCTCCATCCCCTGCGCGACCTCGGGTTTTCGGACGAGTCTTCCGACAGAACCCTCGCCCCGTTCGACGGACGCGGCGATGCTCCGCGAACTCGCCATCAATGCCGTGAAATCGGTGAGCGCCGATTTGAACTGCGGACCCGCCGTCTCGATGTCGAACGACTCGAGAAGAGGAATAAAGGCATACTCTGCCACCGGAGTTTCATTCCTGCTTCCGATGCTCAGATCGATGTACTTGTCGCCCAGAAGTCCGATGGTCTTGATCTGCGCGATCGTGCTCGAAGTGATCGACGAGCGGTATTTTGTGAGGACAGTAAGGCTCACCTCGACGCCGTTGACGGTATCCCTGCTCGCGAACGTCATGTCTGTGACATACCCGATCTTCAGGCCGGCGAGCGTAACCATGGCGCCGTTCACCAGCCCGTGGACATTGGTCACGAACAGCTTCACCGTGTACGTCGACGTGAAAATATTCTGTTCCGTTCCGACGATGCTGACGATGAAAACAAAGATGATAAGGCCGATCAGTATAACGACGCCGACCTTGAGATTCGACCACCGCAATTGTTGGGAATCCATTACGTCCTCCCGACCTGATGAGTCAGCAGATCCGCCTCTTCCCGGATTTCCGAGAGAAAAGTCTCCACGAACGGATCGGCCGATTCCAGGAGCTCGTCCGCAGATCCGTCAAACACCACGCGTCCCTCGTTCATCAGGGCCAGTGAATCGCCGACAGCAAATGCATCGCGGAGGATGTGCGTGACGACCACCGACGTCACGGCTCGTTCTTTCTTTAATCTGATAATAAGCCCCGTGATGATCTTGGCGTTGAGAGGATCGAGCCCGGTTGTCGGTTCGTCGTAGAGGATGATCTCCGGATTGAACGAGATCGCCCGCGCAATGGCGACGCGCTTTTTCATTCCCCCGCTGAGCTCCTCCGGAAGCAGATCCTGGGTCTCCGACAGGTTGACGAATTCCAGGCAGTCTTCGACGCGCCTCCGGATCTCATCCTCGGTCATCTCCGAGTGTTCCTGCAAAAAGAACGCCACATTCTCCGCGACGGTGAGAGAATCAAAAAGGGCGTTGCCCTGAAAAACCATGGACATCCGGCGGCGAATCGGCATCTTTTCACGCTCGCTCAAATGCGTGATCTCGATGCCTTGCACGGAGACCGATCCGCTGTTCGGTTTCCAGAGCCCAAGGATGATTTTCAGAAGCGAACTTTTCCCCGCTCCGCTGGGTCCCAGGATCACCTTTGTCTCCCCCTTCTTGACCTCGAAGGAGACGTCTTCGAGGATTTTGCGGCCTTCGACTTCGACGGTGACATGTTCGACCCTGATCATATCAAAGAATCGACCAGATGACCTTCGTGAAAATGAAATCGTTGAACAGCACGACGACCGACGCGACGACAACCGCATTCACCGCAGCCCGTCCGACACCCACGGTTCCGCCGGTGGTCCCCAATCCGTAGTAGCAGCTTATTGTTGAAATGAAGAAGGCAAAGATGACCGGTTTTGCAAAGCCGACCACAAGATCCTTCACTTTAAGATCGTGAACGGCGGAATGCCAGTAGAACGAGGGATCGACATGCAGCCACAGCTGGGAAACGAACATGCCGCCCACGATCCCGACGAGATCCGCCACGAGCGTCAATGGAAGAAACATGATCAGCGCGGCGATGAGGCGCGGAACAGCGAGTTTTTCGATCGGGTTGGTGCCGAAGGCCCGCAGTGCGTCGATCTGCTCGCTCACCTGCATCGACCCGAGCTCCGAAGCGTTTTTCGCCCCGGTCCGGGCGGCAAGCATCAATCCTGTAATCACGGGACCCAGCTCACGAACCAGTGCGAGCGAGGTGGTACGTCCTACAAGGAGCTTGGCGCCGAATGTTTCCAGGCGGTGCCCCCCCTCGATCGCCATGATGATTCCCATAAACAGGCCCGAGAGAAAGACGATCAAAAAAGACTGTGCCCCAATCAAGTACATCTGTTCCAGCGTATCGCGGCGGTAGCGCCAGGCGGAACTGAGCGACCGGACGTTCTCGAACGTGAAAATCGAATACTCCTGGAGGCGGAGGATCGACCGTTTGAAGGCACGAATGGGTGATATGTTTCTCACCAGCTCAGCCACGCTCATCGCGCCCGAAGAAGATCCTCGGCTGTTCGGACGTCTTCCGCGTGGTCGACATCGACGATCTTGGAGAAGGGATAGGCTTCGAGCGTGTAGCCTCGCGCCACCAGGTAAGAAAGAAAATTGCGCAACCGCTCTAAGCCCTCAGTGAGCGCGGAGTCGATTTCATTAAAAACCCGCGGAGACAGGACATAGAGCCCGCCCGTTGCGAGGGGAGCCGTAGAGGGGGTTTGAGGCGAGCCCGGACCGGCCGTTCGAGTGCCGAATGCCAGGATCCGCATCGACCGATCAACCTGAACGGTGAGCGGGTTTTCATCATCGATAAAGCCCGTGACCGCAAGGAGGCCGTCAACACTATCCCTGCTCCGGGCGTAATTGATGAACCGCCCGAATTCATCCTCATTAAAGATCGAGTCGACCGTGGACAGAAGAAACCTTCCATCCATCAGGTGAGGTGCGAGGGCAAACAGGCTGTGCATCGAGCTCGGTGTGGTCTTGACGACGAACGTGACCGGGATCGGGAATTGCTTCTTTTCCACAAAGCGCTTGACCTCGGGGGATGACTCGTTCACGATGCAGACCAATTCGTCGATTCCGGCGTGGATAAAAGACATTATGAGCCGTTCGATGAGCGGAACGCCGTTGACCGGAACAAGGGGTTTCGGCGTTGTGATCCCCTCCGACCTCAGACGGCTGCCCTCCCCGGCTGCAATGATGCCCGCTTTCATCAGAACGCGGATGAGTTAAAACAGTTTGCACCATCCGGAAGAAAACTGAATGGTGCAATGTTAATTTTTTTTAAAATTTGGTTCAAAAGATAGCAAAAATTCATCAGATTTCCAAGCATGTCCGGACGACCGCCACAATGAAGTTTTTTTAACGTGACACTGTGCTTTTCTCTTCGTATGTTATGGGTGGCACTTAGCTAACGAACGAGAGGGAGAACCGGTGAAAGGTCTCTTCCGATCACATCCAAACAAGACTCACCTTCAGAAGGAGGGTAACTATGCAGGTGAAATATTTCGCGCTCATGCTCTTCGTGCTCCTGGTCGGATGCAACAACAGGAGCGAAGAACTCGAGAGGCAGAATGCAGAATTGCGCAACAAAACCGCAGAATTGACCACGGATCTGTCTTCGCGCGATGCCTACATCGACACCGTCACGCAGTCCATCAATGATATCTACACGGTCCTGGAAGGAATGCGGTCGAAGGAGAAGATGGTCGTTTCCGAGACGAATGCGATGGAATCGGGGAAGAAAATCACCAGCCACGAAGTACGGCAGAGGATCCTCAACCAGCTGGCTCTCATCGATTCGACCCTGAAGGGGAATACGAAGAAACTGGCGACTCTCCAATCGAAGCTCAATTCCTACAAGGCTCAATTTGCGGGATTGAAGCAAATGGTGACAACGCTTCAGAAGACCCTTGAAGAGCGTGAACAGAACATTACCGCGCTCGAACAGAAGATGCACGGTCTCGAGACGGATCTCACCGAGAAAAGCCGGATGGTGACCGAGAAGGATTCTGTTATCACGGTGCAGACGTCCAAGATCAATACCGGATTTTACATCGTCGGGAAACGGTCCGAACTCGAGCAAAAGGGCATTATCGCGAAGGACGGGGGATTCCTGTGGGGGCTTCTCGGTTCTTCAACCATCCTTGCCAGCGGTGTCGATTCCCGGTACTTTACACCGATCAACAAGGCCGAGGAACGGACCATCCAGGTGAACGGCAAGATCAACGAGGTTATCCCGAAGCGCAGTGAGCAGCTCTACACGAAGACTCTCGTGGATCCGCATCAATCGATGCTGACCATCGCGGAGCCGAGCGCTTTCTGGCAGGATAATTACCTCGTGATCATCACCGATTAAACGGTAGCAGTTAACGTCGCCGCCCTCGCGGGGAAGGCGGGACGTTTTCCAGAGGGAACCTGATCCCGATCGAAAGAACGGGATCAGGTTCTTCTGTTTTTGGGGGTCTCTGTGGGGAGCAAAAAAAATCCCGCCCTGATTTCTCGGAGCGGGATTGATTCTCACCCTATCACCTATCCACCGTATTCAATCCACCATCTCACTAACCATACGTACGAGGAGTGAGTTTCAAATAATTTAACAGTTCGATGGGCACGATAGTTCCCGGGGTTCGGTATACCCCCCGGCCTCCGCAAAATGCCTTCAAAACCACCTCCAGAGCCAATATTTTTCGAATACGACCTTCTTCCAATGGTGGGCCACGCTCGGTTCATCGACCGAGACGACGGGCACGGGTTTCGCAAAAAAGTCGCCGTGGATATAACCGGCGCGGCCATACCCTGTTTCGAGGTAACAGTGGCCCATGCCGCCAAAGTCTTTCAGAGGTGCATGCGTCCGAAGTTCACTGGCGATATTGTGTGCAACCGTCTCGGCCTCGCCTGCTGCAAAAACGCCCGCCTTGGGAAGCGTTCCGCCTGATGGCAGGCGAACGGTGGTCACATCTCCGATAGCGAAAACTTCGGGGAATTGCGTCCTCAACGATTTCGGATCAACCGTGACCCAGCCCGATCCGTCGGTGAGACCGGCGGCGCGCACGATCTGGGGGGGCCGGTGAGGAGGGATGAAAATAAGCATGTCATATTCGTACGATGCTCCGTTTTCGAAAGAGATCCTTCGCCCCAAACTACCCGAACTGATAGACGAAACTTTGTGGGAGACATGGAGCTCGATCCGTCTCCGCCGCAGGAGCTCCGAAAGCATCGCCGCTCCGGCGGGACCGGCCGCGGGAAGGGGAGCGGGTTCCGGCGTGAACACCTTGATTGTCGTTCCGCCGTTTGTCCTGTGGGAAAAAAACGATTCCAGGATGAAGGCGGCTTCGTATGGAGCGGGTGGGCACTTGTAGGGAGTGTCGCCGATGACGATCGCTATCGTCCCGCCCGAAAACGAAACCAGGGCGTCTCTCAGCTTTACCACGTCCTCCAGAGTGTAAAACGAATGGACACCCTCCGCCCATCCCCGCACGAGCTGCGGCAACAGCTCCGCCCCGAGCGCCACGACGAGGTAATCGTACCGGAAGCTCGCACGGTCCGTTTCAACCCGATGCTCACCCGGGTGGATTGCCCGGACCGTCGCCTGGTAGAACTCAACCCCATGTTTCTCCATCGCAGGCAGCGGTTTAAGAATTGCGGCGGGTTTTCGCCATCCAACCATGACCCACAGATACGAAGGAGGAAACGAATGGACATCAGACCGGTCGATCAGAACGATGCGGTGCCGGGTGCCCAGGTTTCGCCGCAGCTCGCGCGCTGCCACTACCCCCCCGATTCCACCTCCAAGAATGACTATCGTCTTCTCCATCTCCGGCCTGTTCGAGTTCCTGCGAATCTACTAAAATGTTTGAAGAAAATCGAGCTTCTTGCTTCTCAGGAAAGCGACCTTTATATTAGCCGGCGATTCCGCGAAAATTTCTCTTGCCCAAATCCCTCTTCACTCAACTTCGCTGCAGCGCCTGCGGGGAGATCTTCCCGGCGCATGCCCCACAAACCGTGTGCGCCGCATGCGGCAAAGCGCTCGTCGCCGAATACGATCTTGACCGCGCGAAGCGACAACTCTCCCGCGAACAGTTTTCAAAACGCGAAGGATCCCTCTGGCGTTACCGCGAACTCCTGCCGGTTGTCGACGACTCGATGATCCGGTCGCTCGGGGAGGGATGGACCCCGCTGCTACGTGCCGGAAGGCTCGGGGAGGAGTTGGGATTGACGACGCTCTATGTTAAAGAAGAAGGGTATAATCCAACCCTCTCGTTCAAGGCGAGAGGAATCTCGGTCGCGGTTTCCAAGGCGCTCGAGCTCGGGATCCGGGAGATCGCGATGCCTTCGGCGGGGAATGCCGGCGGCGCCCTCGCGGCCTATGCGGCGCGGGCGGGTATGACGGCGCATGTTTTTGTCCCGCGCGACACCCCCGTAGTAAACATCAGGGAAATAAAGTTCTACGGAGCGGAGGTTTATTTGATCGACGGTGACATCAGCGACTGTGCCAAAGCGATGAATCAATCTGCGCAACGGTCCTCGTGGTTCGATATGTCGACCATGAAAGAGCCCTACCGGTTGGAAGGCAAGAAGACGATGGGATTCGAACTTGCTGAGCAGTTTGGCTGGGAGCTTCCGGACGTGATCATCTACCCCACCGGCGGGGGAACCGGACTGATCGGCATGTGGAAGGCATTTCACGAACTGGAACAGCTCGGATGGATCGGAGGGAAAAGACCGAGAATGGTCGCGGTGCAGACCGAGGGTTGCGCCCCGATTGTTCGGGCATTCAAGGAGCACAAGATGGAGTCTTCATTCTGGGAAGGCGCACAGACCGTTGCGTCCGGCTTGCGGGTTCCCAAAGCATTCGCCGACCACCTGATCCTCAAGGCGCTCTACGATAGCGGAGGCTGTGCCATCAGTGTGTCAGACGAGAATTTGCTCCTCGAAATGCGGCGGGCCGCGTCGCTCGAAGGAATCCTTTTCTGTCCTGAAGGCGCAGCGGCCGTGGCTGCGCTGCGTCAGCTCGTGGGCGATCGATTCATCGCCCCGGCCGACCGCGTGGTTGTTTATAATACGGGTTCAGGCTACAAGTACGCCGAACTTCTTGTTCCGCAGGTTGTCGGGTGAGGGACTTCTTTACAGACCCCACTGCCGCTCGAGTCATAGGATTACTCCCGAATCAGAGCCGAAGATGCAAGGGACAGGCAGGTTATGCGGGTTGACTTTTTAGGCGGACTTTTGTATGATGGGGGGTTCGGTGTCCTCCTTTCCATTCCAAACCATCCAGGGAGTTGTATGCAGATCAAAGAGAAGATTGACCAGAATGTCGCGGTCCTCAGTCTCAAGGGCGACTTACTCGGGGAGCCGGACACGACCAACCTTCGGGAGAAGATTCACAGTCTCGTCAGCGATAATATCAAGCAGATCGTGCTCGACCTGGGAGGAGTGAACTACATGAACAGCTCCGGACTCGGGACATTGATAGCGACGCTGACGACGGTGCGCAATGCAGCCGGGGACCTCAGGCTGGCGCGCGTTGAGGGCAAGGTACAGAATCTGTTCGTCATGACTCAGCTCGTGAAGGTGTTCGATACGTATGAGACCGTCGATCGGGCGCTTGCGAGCTTCAGGACGAAGAAGACCTAACAGCATCAATCATGGAAGGCCGGCTCCATGCGCCTTTCCTCCTCTGCATTTCAGGACGGAAAACCGATTCCCACCAAGTATGCCCATCAGGGCGTTGTGGGAGGAAAGAATATCTCTCTTCCTCTGGAATGGCCTGACGCACCCCCCGAAACCAAGTCATTCGCGCTTTCAATCGTCGACCCGCATCCCGTCGCAAATAACTGGGTGCACTGGCTCGCCATCAACATTCCAAAAACGGTAACCTCTATCCCCGAAGGAGCATCCGGCAAGAATATGCCGGCGGGATCGAAGGAACTCTATAATACATACGGGACGCTCGGTTATGGCGGTCCCGAACCGCCAAAAGGATCCGGGCCTCATCCCTACGAACTCGTCCTCTACGCGCTGAACACGGAGAAGATCGATCTCCCGGGCGGCACCTCTCTTTCAGCTTTCAAAAAAGCCCTTGAGGGCAAGGTCATCGCTTCCGCAAAGACTACCGGAATATTCGAACGCTGATCGATTTTTCCGGGGGATTTACCTCTTCTCACCCCCAACCCGTCTATAAGATAGTCCCTGATACGCTCCCCGAATAGCGGGTAAATCCTTCCCAAGTTGACGACGATCACAATCCACGCGCTTCCAGAATCGTAAATTTTTGCAGCACCCACCCATACCACTCAACCCATTCTTGAACACACGCGCAGGGGGCTGGGCGTGAGTTTCGAACCACCAAGGACCAGAGAGCATGGACAACCTTTTTAAGGAATCGGCGGAATATCACGCCAACCTTGCGCGGCAGGCGGCCAGAACGGGTAATTCGCCCCGAGCGGGAAAGGCATACTATATTGCACTCAGCGCATGGAAGAAAGCAGTTGAAATTCATCCTTCCTTTATGAACTACCTGATCGCCGCCGAGCGCGAATACCTGCAGTTTATCCAAACCGATCGGACCTACCCGGAGATCCTCGGCAATATCCGGAAAGCAATCTCCGCACGGCCGGGCATTTTGCGCGACGAAATCTACGGCGTCCTGAATCGATATCACCGCATCGACCTCGACAATGTGCTCTTTCTCGCAGAAAGGAATGGGCATATAGAAAAAAGGAAAAAGGGCTCCTCCTGGGAGCTCAGGTTACCCCGACAGGAGACGGATCATTCGGTCTGGGGCCTGGCAGGAAAACTCCGGAACGAATTCTCCTTTGCCGCGGCCCGCAATCCCCGCGATCATAGAGGTCTGCGCAACTCGCCCTGAATCGTTCCCGCTTGTCCCGCCCCGTCGCGCACCGCCGGACCAACCCCCCTTTTCGTCACCCCTCCAACTGCGTATAATCCTCCTATAGTAGGGGTCAGACCGGCCTTTTGAGCAAATCCCAATCCCGTGCCGCGTGTCCAATACCCTGCGACGGAGCGGGAAACCGACGCGGTTAAAGCGTCCGGAACTTAGGACGGTGCAGCCGCGTTCTATTATTTGCTTTTTTGAGGAAAAAGTGCGATATTTTTTTCTCGTGTAAACCGCCAGTAATTTCTTCTCTCGTTCGTCAATTTCACGCAGGATCGATGTCCATTCGCGTCGACAATCTTTCGAAGTATTACGGCGATGCCAAAGCCGTCGACGACATTTCCTTTGAAGTTCACTCCGGGGAGATTCTCGGCTTCCTAGGTCCCAACGGGGCCGGAAAAACCACCACGATGCGGGTCATCACCTGTTATCTCATGCCCAGTTCCGGATCGGCGCAGGTTGAAGGTATGAACGTCGTCGATGATTCGCTGGAGGTGCGGAAGCTTGTCGGATACCTGCCCGAGCAAAATCCGCTCTATCCGGACATGAATGTCCTGGATTACCTTGAGTATTCCGCCCAGCTCCAGGGAGTGATCAAACCGATGATCCCCCGCCGGATGAAGGAGATGGTGCACATCTGCGGTCTCGGCGAGATGATCCACAAGGATATCGGACAGCTTTCCAAAGGATATCGACAGCGGGTGGGGCTCGCTGCGGCCATGATCCATAACCCGCGCGTCCTGGTCCTCGACGAGCCGACCAGCGGCCTGGATCCGAATCAGATCGTCGAGATCAGGAAACTGATTCAGGATCTGGGGAAGGAAAAGACCGTCGTTCTCTCGACGCATATCCTGCCCGAGGTCCAGGCAACGTGCCAGCGCGTGGTGATCATCAACCGCGGGAAAATTGTTGCCGACGGCCCCATTGAGGACCTCCAGCGAAGCCTGCACGGCGGAGAAAAAGTTATGCTCGAAGTGGAAGTCACAGACGGCCAGTCGTTCGAGATGATTTCCTCCCAGGTCAAGATGATCCCCGCCATTGAATCCGTATCCCTCCTGGAGGAACGCAACGGCGTGAAAAAACTAAGCATCGCAACGTCCCGCGCGACAGATATCCGCAGGGACCTCTTTCAACTGTGCGTCCAGAAAGGGTGGGGACTCCTCGAGCTGCATCGCGAGCAGACCAGCCTCGAGGACATTTTCCGCCAGCTGACCTCCGATCCGGGGCGATGAATTTCGACAACATCAAACACATTTTTCAAAAAGAACTGCGATCGTTCTTTAACTCTCCGGTCGCGTATATCGTCATCGTCGTCTATCTCGTCATCCTCGGCTGGTTTTTCACCAGCAACCTGTTCATCAACAATCTGGCCACCCTCCGGACCGTCTTCGAGATGACGCCGTTCCTCCTCCTCTTCTTCGCACCTGCCATGACCATGCGGTTGATATCCGAGGAGAAAAAGGCGGGAACGCTGGAACTGCTTATCACAAAACCGATTCAGGAATCGGAGATCATCGTCGGAAAATTCCTGGCCGCCTGGACGCTCTATTTCTTCACCCTGCTCCCGACACTCTGTTATACGATCAGCGTGGGACTGCTCGGAAGCCTTGACATCGGATCGGTTCTCGGAGGTTATCTCGGCCTCCTTCTCGTCGGGGGCGTCTTCATTGCCATCAGCGTCTTCGGATCTTCGGTGACGGAGAACCAGGTCGTCGCCTTCATCGTAAGCCTCTTCATCGTCTTCGTGCTCTTCATGCTCGACAAGGTGTTGTTCTATCTGCCCTCGTCGGTCGCCAATGTGCTCGAGTATATCAGCATCGACTATCACTTCTCGAACATAGCCCGGGGCGTCATCGACTCACGGGATTTGATCTACTATGCCTCGGCCGTCGGGTTCTCGCTCTACCTCGCAACGGCGGTCCTTCAGAAGCGGCGGTGGGTATGAAGATTGCACGGATAAACCGGCAGCAGACCGTTCTCCGGTCCCTCCTCGCTCTCGCGATCATCGTCGCCGTCAACCTTGCGGGGCTCCGCCTGTTCAAGCGGCTTGATCTCACCCAGGACAAGATTTATACGCTTTCGGATGCAAGCAAGAATCTGGCGCGATCGCTGGACGACAAATTTCTCGTTAAGGCATACTTCAGCAACGACCTGCCCCCGGAGTACATGAACAACAGGCGCTACCTGAAGGATCAGCTCGATGAGTACCGCGCCTATGCGGGCGGAAACTTCCAGTACGAGTTCATCGATCCGGGCAAGGACAAGGAAACCGAGCAGGAGGCCCAGCGCTACGGGGTTCCGCCGGTGCAGATCCAGATCCTCAAGCAGGACAAGTACCAGGCCGAGACGGCCTACATGGGACTGGTGTTTCTCTACGGCGACAAGCAGGAACACCTGCCGGTCGTCCAATCCACCTCGAACCTCGAATACGAAATCAGCTCGGCGATCAAGAAACTAACCTCGAAAGAGCTGAAGAAGGTCGGCTTCCTGACCGGCCAGGGGGAGCCTTCGCTCCAGCCGATGACCCGGCTCAACGACATGCTGTCCAAACAGTATGTGGTCACGACTGTCGATCTCACAGGCGGAAAGGCGGTGCCCCCCGATCTATCGGTGCTGCTCATCGTTGCGCCTGACAAGCCGTTCAAAGAATGGGAGAAATTTCTGATCGACCAATACCTGATGAAGGGCGGGCGGATCGCCTTTCTGCTGAACAAGGTGAATGCAACCCTGCAGTCGCAGAGAGCCATGCCCCTCAACCTGAACCTCGACGACATGCTGGAATCATACGGTGCGCGCGTCAACACCGATCTTGTGCGCGACGTCAGCTGCGCGTATGTCACCGTCAGCCAGCAAGCAGGTTTCATGGTGCTTCAGAATCAGGTCCCGTTTTACTATCTTCCGAGCACGACAGACTTTGACCGGACAAGCCCGGTTGTCAAAGACCTCCGTTCCGTCACGTTGTATTTTGCAAGTTCGATCGACACGAGCCTCGCTCGGGCACGAGGCGTGACCGCGCGCGTACTCTTAAAGTCGTCCAACAGAAGCGGCAGAGCCGAGAATATCTTCGTGATCGATCCGAGGATGGAAGCCACGCCGGAGATGTTCAAGGAGGCCGGGATCCCCCTCGCGGTGACCGTCGAGGGTTCGTTCAAGAGCGCTTTTGCCGGCAAGCCGGTTCCGCTGGACAGCGCCGTCCGTCATACCATTGACACGACCGGGAGGTTTGTGGCCGGTAAGCCGTCGAAGATCGTCATTATGGGCGACGGCGACTTCCTGCAGGACCAACTCTCCGGCGGGAACCGGGACAATTTCAATTTTGCAAGCAACCTGGTGGACTGGCTTGCCGATGACATCGGGCTTGCCTCC
This sequence comes from Bacteroidota bacterium, assembly GCA_035635475.1. GTDB lineage: Bacteria > Bacteroidota > Ignavibacteria > UBA10030 > SZUA-254 > VBOC01. The sequence continues at coordinate 20,432 of DASQAZ010000094.1, forward strand.
ATTCGCGCACGCGACAGCGGAAGCAAACCGTTGGATGAGGTCGGCGAAGGGACGAAGACCGTCGTCAAGGCGCTCAACCTGGCCGCCCCGCCCCTGCTCGTCGTCCTCGCGGGAGTGGTGCGGTGGCGCATGAGGATCACGCGGCGGAAACGATTGGAAACGAGGGGAATCTAGGGAATGAACCGGTCATCATTCGTGCTCGTTTCGCTGCTCGTGGGACTGGGAATTGTCACCTACTTTCTTCTCCCGTCGAAGAATGAACACGAAACGAGCTATGAGCCGCAAGACCTCAGCCTGCGGCTCGACTCCGCTTCCGTCGTGAAGATTGCCATCCAGCAAAAGGGAAAATCCGTTACGATCGAAAATATCGGCGGCAAGTGGCTCATTACGTGGCCGATACGGTACGCGGCCGACGCCACGGCGATCAAGCAGCTCTTGAGCGGATTGTCGAAATTCAAAGTGGGAAGCCTGATCTCCTCAAATCCTGAAAAACAAAATATCTTCCAGGTCGACAGCACGGGTACGAAGCTGATCGTGACTGATCGCGCTGGGAAGACCGTGGGGTTGGTTATCGGCAAGATGGGCCCTTCCTATTCGGAAGTCTACTTCCGCCTGCCGGACTCCAAAGACGTCTACCTTGGGGAGGGGATCGACACGTGGGCGATCAATAAGGACGTCAAGGAATGGCGCGATAAGACGATTATCTCCACCCCGTCCGAAGCCATGAGAGGACTCTCCTACACCGTTGCAGGCAAGCAGTACCAGTTTGAGCGGGACAGCAGCGGCTGGAAGTCAAAAGAGAAACCGGTCGAAGCCTCCTCGATTACTCCCGCGTTGAACCAGCTTGCAAACCTGCACGCCGACGATTTCATCGACTCGCTCATGAAAATCGAAACCCAGCCGATCGTGCTGGAGGTTCATGGGGCGGAAGATGTCACGCTGAATCTCTTTCCGTCGAAACCGGATTCATCGAAGTACTACGTTCAGCTTTCCAGCTCGCCTCAGCTCTTTGTCATCAGCAAATGGACGGCACAGCAACTGTTTAAGCCCGTCGAGCCGTCTGTTTCCGCTGCTCGGCCGGTCAGGAAACTGCCTGCCGCACCGCCTCCTGAGGAGGTCGTGGAGCGAAAGGTGCCGCCCGAGACAAAGGTGACACAGGAGCCGTCGGTCGTCAAGAATGTGCCGCCGGTCGTCAAGGAACAACTTCCAGTCGTCAAGGAAGCTCCGGCAGCCGTCGAGAAATCTCATTCCTCGGTAACACCGAAACGGGATACAGCCGGGTTCGTGCGACAAACCCCCACGAGGACGAGGCCTTCGAACCCTCCCCCGCAAAGGACGGAGCCGGCCCCGGCTTCGCCGCAGAAGACTCAGCCCGCGGGCAAGGCCTCAACAGAGGACGAAGGCGAGCTAACCGTGTACACGGTCAAGCGTGGTGAAACCATGACGATGATCGCGAAAAAGTTCAATGTTTCGGTCGAACTAATCTTGAAGTGGAATCTTCTTAAATCTATAAGCGTGAAACCGGGGCAGGAACTCTATATTTACCTGAAGAAATAGCATCCTTCCGGGAAAACCCTCCCACCCGGGGAACTTCGTTGATTTCCGGCGCGTTTTCTTATCACAACTTTCAAGGAGCATCGCATGAAACGCATCACATCTGTACTCTTCTTTTTGCTTCTCGCCTGTGCCGTGATTCTCGCGCAGGAGAAGGCGAAAGAAGAAAAATCGGAAAAGAAAGCCTTGTCGAAGGAGCGTGAAGTCACGGTGAAGGGCGAAGTCGTCGATGTTGCCTGTTATCTCCGGTTCGGGGAAAAGGGCATAGGCGACAACCATAAGACCTGCGGAGAAGCCTGCGCGAAAAACGGTGGATCGTTGGGGATTCTTACCAAGGACGGAAAACTCTATGTGTCGGTATTGCCCGACGATCACAGCACCAGCCCGAACGTGAAATTGATGGAGCACATTTCACACGAGGTGGAAGCCACGGGCATCGTGCGGTCGAAGGCCGGCGTGCGCGGGATCATGATTTCGAAGGTCGAAATGGCGACTCCGGAGCCTGCCAAGTAGTCCAGGTGGCATAGGGGGGATCGGCAACTCTTTTATCCTAACCCCGTTCAGAGCTGAACGGGGTTTTCTTTAGCTGATCCGCCGCGATGCCCAATTCTTTGCTTTTCCGCCATTTTTCTTGTATATTTTCAAGTTCCATCGTCTTAAATCTTACGTAAAGGTTCTCTTGTAATGCCGTTAATGACCAAAATACGAGAAAGTCTCACGACTTTCTTTTCTGTTTTCGCGGGCCTCTTCGTTGTGTACATCGTTCTCGACTGGGGAATGGATATCACCGGTCGCCGCCACAATAAGCAGCAGGCGGAGAGTCTCGAAGTCGGTAAAATCGACGGCGAACCGGTTTCCTACAAGGAATTCTCCGAACTCGTGCGCCAGATCGCCGACAACCAGAAGACACAGACCAATACAGACCCCGATGAAAACCAGATGCGAACCATCCGGGACCAGGTGTGGAACGAGCTTGTGGAGCAGCGGCTTTTCGACGAACAGGCAAAGCAATTCAACGTGAGCGTGACCGATCAGGAGCTAGTCGATTGGGTGAAGGGAGACACACCCCCTGATTTTCTTAAGCAGCAGTTTGTGGACTCGACTGGTACATTCGACCGCCAACGTTACGAGTCCGCTCTGATGGATCCCCGGAACAAGAAGCAGCTGCTTACGGTGGAAGATTTCCTTCGGAGGCAGAGGCTGCGGGACAAGCTGCAGAGCGTCGTTCTGGCCAGCGTCCGGGTCTCCAGTGAGGAAATTCTGCAGCGATTCATCGATCAAAACATCAAATTCGAAGCCGACTACCTCCTCCTGGATCCCAACACGCTCGTCAAGGATGATGAGGTGAAGGTGCCGGAGGAAGAGATCCGCGCCTATTTTAACGCCCACGCCGATGAGTACAAGGTCGACGCGTCGCGTAAGCTGAAGGTTGTGACCTTCGCCGAGGGTCCGTCCGCGGCCGATTCAGCGGGCATTCTTTCGGAGGTGCAGGACATCGCGAGGCGCGCGAAAGAAGGAGCCGACTTTGCGGACCTGGCGAAAACTTATTCCGAGACGCCGGTCTCTGACGCATATTTCAAGCGCGGGGAGCTCACCGACGAAAAGCAGACAGCCGCCTTTTCTGCAAAAGCCGGCGAGATCATCGGCCCGGTCATGGAGCCCGATGGGTACCACCTCATGAAGGTCGTCGATTTCCGCGAGGGGAAAGACAACTTCATTCACGCCCAGCACATTCTCATCAATATCGAGAAGAACGACAGCATTGCGGCCCTGAAAACCGCGAAGGATGTTTATTCAAAAGCCAGGCGGGGTGAAGATTTCGCCAGTCTTGCCAGGACCTATTCGAAGGATCCCGGTTCGGCTGCGCGTGGCGGGGATCTGGGCTGGTTTGGAAAGGGCAAGATGGTGAAGCCATTCGAGGATGCGGCAGTGAAAGCCCGCCCTGGCCAAATCGTCGGGCCTGTTCGCACGCCATTCGGGTACCATATTATCAAAGTTCTTGCCCGGGATAACCGGGAGGTCAAGATCTCGGATATCCATATGTCGATCAATGCAAGCTCCCAGACCAAGAGCGATGTCCAGCAGCGTGCGCAAGAGTTTTCCTATTTTGCAAAACAGGGTGATTATGTCAAGGAAGCCGAGAAGGATAAGTATACCGTCACCGAGACTCCCCCGTTCCAAAAGAACGCCGTGATCCCCGGAATCGGAATGAATCCGGTTGTGAACAAGTTTGCCTTCGGCGGAAAGGTCGGGGCCATCAGCGAACCAATCACGCTCCAAAACGGAATCGGTGTGTTTATGATTTCTGACGTAAAGGAAGCGGGGATTCGCCCGTTCGACGAAGTCAAGGGAGCGATCGAGATTCAGCTCCGGCGCGCCAAGAAGACCGAGAAGTTGAAAACCCTCGCAGCGGAGCTTCGGCAATCACTCGCCCCAACGGACAGCCTGCAGAAAATTTCAGTGACGAGGCGCGATCTCGCCGTTCAGCACCTCCAGCCCTTCACACTTGGCGGCTTCATACCGGGCATCGGACGCGACCTCGGCTTTATCGGCGGAATCGCGAATCTCAAAGCCGGTGAGATTTCAAAACCGATCGACGGACAGCGCGGCGTGTATCTTGCAAAATTGTTGAGCAAAACGCAGTTCGACTCCACTGCCTACAACGGCCAGAAGGAGACTCTCCGAACGCAAATGCTCTCTGAAAAGAGAAACAGATTCTTCTCGGATTGGTCGGACCAGTTGAAAAAATCTGCCGAAATCGTCGACAACCGGGAACAGTTTTACAAGTAATCCCCTTATAATCCTGAATGAAGGAGATTGCCTTTGCACTGCATCAGGATTGCCGCGTTCAGCCTGCTCGTCCTTGTCCTCAACGTCTCGCGCGCCCAGGAACGCACCAATAGCGTCGAGCTCTTCGGCACGTTCATCGGCTCTTCCAAACTGTTCCACCACCCCGAGGACTCCGATGAACTCGTCCGAAGCCAGTTTCTCCCCCTCAACGATATCTTCAGCGCAGGTGTCGATGTCCGGCACATCATCGAGGACCTCCGCATCCAGGTCGGTGTCAGCGTGGAATATATCTCGAAGACCGACGTCATTTCAATTCCGCTCTCCTCATCGGGTTCAGTGCCGGTTCGGGATGGATTCACGGCCATACCGGTTGAACTCTCGGGGTATTTCTTCATCCCGCTGGGCGACGAGAAGCTCCGCTTTTACATGGGCGGCGGCGGCGGTGCATACTTCGGCACCCGGCGATACACGTTCGCGGGAGCGGAAGCAGTCCCGGTAGAAAGCAACATTGGATATGGGATTCACGTGCTGAGCGGCGCACAGTATGCGCTGGGAGAAGCAGTGTCGCTGCGAAGCGAATTAAAATTCCGCGATGTCCAGTTCGAAACGACCAACAGGTTCGAACAGCTTTCCGCGACCTATCTCGGCCGGACGATTCTCCTCGACCAGACACCTCTTCGATCCCGGATCAACATCGACGGCATGACCCTGACCCTCGGGCTCGTTTTTCGCTTCTGAATCATGAGCGCCCGCCGGAAGAACCTCATTTATCTGACCGGCTTCATGGGCAGCGGCAAGAGCACGATCGCGCCTATCCTCGCGAACACCCTTGGATACAGCCACCGCGACATCGACTCGGAGATCGAGCTTGCCACCGGTAAACGGGTCTCCGAGCTTTTCACCGATCACGGGGAAAAATATTTTCGTGACGTTGAGCGCAGGCTCTTGCAGGAAGCGAGCCGGCTCGAGGGCTGCATTATCTCGCTGGGCGGGGGGACGATTGCAAACGAGATCAATCTTCAAATAGTGAAATCATCCGGCGTCCTGATTTATCTGGCTGCGAGCGTGGACCAGATCATGCGGCGAGTCCGGAATAAATCGAACAGGCCGTTGCTCTTGACGCCCGACGGCGACCGCCTCAGCGAGGACGCTCTGCAGCAACGGATCGCAATCTTGTTGAGGGAGCGAATCCCCTTTTACGAACAGGCGGATGTAACGGTTGTCACCGGCGATCAGCCCGTCGGCTTGACGATCAATAAGATTGTGCGGTCGATCAACGGGCTTGTCGAGTAGCCCGCCGGTGAGAACAATCCCGATCGAACTCGGGGACCGCAGCTACCCGATTTACCTCGGAACGGGAATACTCTCCGGCATCTCCGAGATCTTCTCCCGTCACCGGGCTGCACCCTCCATCGCGATCGTCACCGACCGGAATGTTGCCCGCATCCACCTCCCCCGACTGTTGGATTCCTTCCAGGGAAAAGGATTCAGGATCTTATCGATCGTCGTCCCGCCGAATGAGCGACAGAAATCGCTCGCGACGGCAGAGACGGTTATCTCGAAGCTTCTCCGGAACGGGCACTCCCCAACCGCACCGATCGTCACCTTCGGCGGAGGTGTTGTCGGGGATCTGGCAGGATTCGTGGCGGCAACCTACAGGCGGGGAACCCCCCTCATACACATCCCGACGACGCTGCTTGCCCAGGTGGAAAGCTCCATTGGAGGCAAAGTCGCCGTCAACCAGGCCTTCGTGAAGAACGCGATTGGGGCCTATCATCAGCCCCGGTTTGTATTCTCCGATCCGGAATTCTTGCTGACCCTTCCGAGGCGCGAGGTGGTGTGCGGAATGGGTGAGATCCTCAAATACGCAATGCTCGATGATCAGATCTTCTCCTTCATCGATGTCCACCTCGACTCCATTCTAGGGCTTGATCGCGGGATTCTCGAAGAGACGATCGCCCGCTGCAATACGTTCAAGGCGAGATTGATTTCAGAAGATGAACGGGAGACAAGCCGTGAAGCCGGGAGGATGGTCTTGAATCTCGGGCACCGGATCGGTCATGCGCTGGAGCAGCTTTCGAAATTCAAATTGCACCATGGCGAAGCAGTCCTCATCGGCTTACGGTGGGAACTCGTGTTCGCAAAGGAATTGCATGTGATAACACAGCACGATTTCGAAAGAATCTCCGGACTCCTCGGCCGCGTCAAATTCCGGACCGACTTGAAGTTCTTGCGTTTGGAGGCGCTCATGGGAGTTCTGTTCGGGCGTGACGGCAAGGCTCGATTCGTACTTCCCGAATCAGTAGGAAAAGTCACGGTTGTCGATTCGGTGGCGTCTCCGCTTGTGGAATCTCTCCTGAAGAAGTCGGCGCCATTTTGAAGGAGAGGAACCTCACAAAAGCCACGAAGGCACCAAACCACTGATCCTTTCCCCATATTGTAGACAAGGAGAGACAGATGAAAAACATTTTCCGACGTATCCACTTTGGCGGAGTCCTCGTTTTCCTGTTTTGTCTATTCACCGGGACACAAGCGTTGCTTGCGCAATGGGTGCAAACGAACGGACCGTACGGGGGGAATGTCAATGTTCTTGCTGCCAAGGGCACGAATCTCTTTGCCGGGACCTACGGCGGCGGTGTTTATCTTTCCACGAACAACGGCGCGAACTGGACCGCAGTGAATAACGGCTTGACGGATAATGTTGTCAGGTCTATTGCGGCCGACGGCACGAATCTCTTTGCCGGGACTAACGGCGGGGGCGTTTTTCTTTCCACCAACAACGGGACGAGCTGGACTGCAGTTAATAGCGGTTTGACGTATACCTTTGTCTGGGCTTTTGCTGTCAGCGGCACGAATCTCTTTGCCGGGACCCTTGGCGGGGGTATCTTTCGTTCCACGAATAACGGGACGACCTGGATTGCCGTCGATTCAGGCCTGACGAACGCCGATGCCTGGTCGCTTGCGGTCATCGATACGAATGTCTTTGCCGGCACTTTTGGCGGCGGCGTCTTCCTTTCCACCAACAACGGTGCAAGCTGGGCCGCGGTTAATAACGGTTTGACGACCACACTTGTAAGGTGTCTTGCCGTGGACGGATCGAATCTCTTTACCGGAACATACCGCGGCGTTTATCTCTCGACGAACAATGGAACGAACTGGACTCGGCTGAATAACGGCCTGACGGACACGAATGTAGTTTCTCTCGTCGTCAGCGGCGCGAATCTCTTTGCCGGGACTTTTACTGGGGTCTTTTTCTCGTCGAATAGCGGTACAAGCTGGACTGCAGTCAATTCTGGCTTGACAAACACACTTATCACGTCCGTTTCCCTCAATGGTTCCAATCTGTTTGCGTCAACTTACGGGGGCGTCTTTCTCTCGACAAACAACGGGACGATCTGGACTGCGGTGAATAACGGCTTGACGAGCACCAATATCTTATCCCTTGCCGCCAACGGAACGAATCTCTTTGCCGGGACGAATGGCAACGGCCTCTTTCGGACCACGAACAACGGGATAACGTGGACCGCAATCAATGACAGCGTGACGAATGTTTATGTGCAGTGTCTGGCAGTTAGCGGGGCGAATCTCTTTGCGGGTACGAATGGCGGCGGCGTCTTTCGCTCCACGAATAGCGGTGCAACCTGGACTGCCGTCCATTCCGGACTGACGAATCTCAGCGTCTACGCTCTTGCTGTGAGCGGCGCAAATCTCTTCGCCGGGACCTTTGGCGGCGGCGTCTTTCACTCCACGAACAGCGGAACGACCTGGACTGCCGTCGATTCCGGCCTGTCGAATCCTTACGTCTACTCTCTTGCTGTAAGCGGCGCGAATCTCTTCGCCGGGACCTCCGTCGGCGTCTCTCGCTCCACGAACAGCGGGACGACCTGGACCGCCGCCGATTCCGGCCTGTCGAATCATGCCGTTTTCACGCTTGCTGTCAGCGGCACGAATCTCTTTGCGGGGACCTCTGGCTACGGCGTCTTTCTCTCCACAAACAACGGGGCGATCTGGTCTCCAGTGAACAATGGCTTGACGAACGTTGGCATCTTTTCGCTTGTTGTCGTCGGCACGAATCTCTTTGCCGGGACCAATGGCGGAGTCTTTCTTTCAACAAACAACGGGACAAACTGGACCACGGTGACTAACGGCTTGCCGAACACCGGTGTCTGGTCTCTTGCGGTCAGCGGCACGAATCTGCTTGCAGGGACTAACGGCGGCGGTGTCTACCG